>NZ_JBSXPP010000018.1:0-129492 GCF_054073305.1 Mycolicibacterium sp. CBM1
CCTCGGATACGCCGCAAGCAACTCCCGGATCCGCGGCTCAACCTCATCAACGACCGACCCAGCCGATACCCGCTGATACTTCGGCGGCCGATCACTGGCCAACGCCGCCTTCACCGTGTTCCGGGCTACGCCCATCACCCGCGCAACCTCAGAAATCGACAACTGCTCCGACCGGCGCAACCGCCGGATCTCTGCCCAGTCCTCCACGCTCAACACTCGCTTCCTCCCTGGCTCGCCCGAGCCAAGGATCTCCAGGAAGCTGGTCAAAATTCACTTGCCGCGCTCCGGTCAGTATTCAGTTGCCGCCGACACTCTGCGGCGGGAACGGCGACTCATCAAGGTGCGCTGCACCCGCGGCTGG
The DNA here is from genome assembly GCF_054073305.1 of Mycolicibacterium sp. CBM1. NCBI lineage: Bacteria > Bacillati > Actinomycetota > Actinomycetes > Mycobacteriales > Mycobacteriaceae > Mycobacterium > Mycolicibacterium sp. CBM1. The sequence goes on from NZ_JBSXPP010000018.1 coordinate 362, forward strand.
GGCCCGCACCGCATCCCCGCTCACCTGCGCCTGCCGCGCTCGACGGGTGGGAGGCGGTGCTGCGCCGCTACCGGATGCCGCTACTGCGCGATCTGGACAAGAACACCGGGCTGGTAGTACGCCGACCCGAACCGCACCGGTACGAGCACTGCGCACCTGGTGATCTGGCCGCTGTCGACAACAAAAGGCTCGGCCGTCAGGCGGGTGCTGACCGAAAGCGGATCCTGGTGCCGGGCAAAGGCGTTCGCCAAGGTGCTCGGTGACGGCATCGCCCACAAGAGGACCCGCCCGTAACGGCCGCAGACGAACGGCAAAGTCGAGCGGTTCAACCGCACCCAGGCCGCCGAGTGGGCCTACGCCCAGATCTACCTCTGCGACGAAGCCCGCGCGGCGACCTACCCGCCGTGGCTGCATCACTACAGTCAGCACCGACTCCACGCCGGCATCAAAGGAAACACCCATCGAAGGCCTACGCGTTCACAACTTGCCTGCGAACAACACCTAGTCGCCGGGGGTGACTTCGGTTGGCGGCACGTGCACGCGGACGGACACCCCACCGAGCGAGCGGAAGTCCGCCCGAGCTGTGAGATCACCGGCTATCAGTCGTTGCGGGGGTGGGCACGCTCCGGTCACGACCAACTGCCCGGGCTCCAGGGCGGTATTGAAACGCGCTAGGTGATTGGCCAACCACACCACCGCGTTGATGGGGTTGCCCATGCATTCCCACGCGGTCGTGGCCGCCCGAGGCTCGCCGTTGATACTGACCAGGATGCCCTCCAACGGCAAGTCGACGGGCGGCGGTGTCAATCGATCTCCGCACACGATTGTGGTGTCCACCTGCGTTGCGGAAGTGGCCATCGTGTGGATCATTCCGTAGCGGGGACTCAACGGCCACTGGGCGAGGTCGATGGTCGGTAGGAACCCCGCGATTGCGCGGGCCGCCGCGAGGGCCGTGACTCCCGGACCCTGGAGGCGTTCGCCGACCAGTACCCCCACCTCAGCCTCGACGAACCCGGCATTGCCGGGTTGGACCTCGACGATCGTGTCGGAGGTACCGAGGTTGGACTGCGAGAGCGTCGTCATTACCGGTGGGGCGATGCCAGCGGACAGCGCAGTAAGTTCGGACAGAAAGCCAAGGCGCTCAGCCTCTTTGACTGCTCCCCTGCTCGTCAAAGAGAGCCGGTATCCGACGATAGGATCGCCGTCGCGTTCGCGGCGGCGTTTCCAGGCCAGCTGCAACCGGTATGCATCGACGAAGTTCAGCTCCCCGGTTGCACCGATGTCCAATGGCGGATCGCCTCCCATGCCCGCCTCGAGAAGGTCCAGCAACTTGTCATCGCTCGCGCTCACGCTCACGTAACTTCCTCTCCCACGCAGCAGATGCTCTGTTGTGCAGTCGGCATGACTTGACGAGTCGCCCTCGCCAGTCAGTTGCCCTGCGGCCAGGGGAGGTTTCTCGTGGAGCCGCGGGCGCTGCCTAATTAACGTTCTGCAGAATCCGGCTGTCAACGTCTCGGTCCGTAGAACGGATTCTGTCGGCTTCCGTAACTGCCTGGCCGTCGGCAGGTTTCAGCTTGGGGGAGTAGGTCGTGGCTGCAGGTATCGGCCCTGGTGACTCCGGCTGTCGGCGACCAGTGTGCTCATTCTGAAGGGTGTGCTGGTGGTAATCCACCAGACGGCACTCGTGCTTGGTCCTTTGCCAAAGCCGCTGTTAGCGTCAACCGAAACCACGAGCTATGGCATGGGTAACACCTATCATGACGAAGTGACGGAGGATGTATGTCGGATACTGAGTCGGTTACGCAAGGCGACTCTGTTGATGAGGTGAAGGTGCTCCAGGTTGCACCTGGGGATCCGCACCAGCAGGGCGGTGATATCTACGATGTGGCGATCATCGGTTACGGTCCTGTTGGTGTGACGTGCGCGAATTTGCTTGGGCAGGTTGGCCTTCGAGTAGTCGTTCTGGAGCGCGACCCTGACATCTTCCCGCGTGCGCGCGCCATCAATATCGATTCCGAAGCGGTGCGCACCATCGCTTCGTTCGGCCTCGGTGACGAGGTGGTCCAAAACCTGCATCAGGGCGTGAATATCCGGTTCGTGAACAGTGCGGGCACCGAGTTGGTGAGGATCGCGTCGATTCATGGTCCTCGAGGAACCCTGCAGACCAACTTCATGCACCAACCCACCGTCGAATCGATACTGCGGGAGGGGGTCCGGCGATTCCCGAATGTCGAGGTACGCGCACCCTTCGAGGTGGCGAACGTCGCGGGCGGCCCCGAGTTTGTGACGATTCGCGGAGCCAATGGAAGCGAAATTCGGGCCCGGTACGCGCTGGGCTGTGACGGAGCCTCGAGTACCGTGCGCAAGAGCATCGGCAGTGAGTATTCCGGCCGGAGCTACGAACAGAAGTGGCTGACGGTGGTCGGCCGGATGAAGCGTGCCCAGGGAACAAGCCGTGATCCGAACTGCGGGCCGATGTTCGGTCGTGGACCGCATTTCCAAATGGTGTGCGATCCGCACCGGCCTCTTGGCGAAATTCCCACGCCGGGCGGGCTCTATCGTTTCGAAATGCAACTGCGGCCGGACGAGACCCCCGAAGAGTTCGAGGATGAGGCACGCATCTGGGATGTCCTCAGCGAGCGATCGATCGGCCCCGCCGATTTCGAGATCCGTCATTACTGGAGCTATACGTTCCATGTCCGCCAGGCGGCCCAATGGCGCGCCGGCCGGGTATTTCTGGTTGGGGATGCCGCTCACGTCATGCCGCCGTTCATCGGGCAGGGCGTGTCTGCCGGGATGAGAGATGCCAACAACCTGTGCTGGAAGTTGATCCAGGTGCTGCAAGGCGGGGTGTCTGAGCGACTACTCGATACTTACCAGACTGAACGATCAGCGCACGTCGCCGAATTCACCTTGATGGGGCAGAGAGTCGGTCAGATTCTCATGGTGAAGAATCCGTTGTTGGTCAAGGCGCGCGATGTGGCTTTGCGCTCATTCAGCCGGGTTGGCCCGTTCCGCGAAAGTTTCAGCGGACTGGCCAACAAGCGGGTTCCGATTCGGGTCGGTTGTATCGCGCCGAGAAGCAAGAAGGACAAAGCAGCGGGTCAGCTGTTTCCCGAGTTCGAGGTATTCGATTCCGAGGGGCGGTTGCGGCCGATCGATGAGCTGTTCGGCAATGACTTTGTGTTCCTGGGTATCGAAGTCGACCCGGCGGTCGCGATCCCGGCTGAGGTTCGTCAGCAATGGGCGGCTGTCAACCCGCGTTATCTGACTGTTCGGACGGGTCGGCGTTCCTGTGTCGATGGGGAGATCGCTGATCCAGCGGGTGTCCTATGGGACTGGTTCGAGGAAAACCACTGCAAAATCGCCTGCATCCGACCGGACAAGTATGTCTATGGCGCCGGGAATCCGACCGATGCGGTGCTGCGTGCGCCGCAGGAACTGCAGGCCGATCGACGACTTGTCAGCGCGCCGGCCGGTTGATCCTGTGCGGCGGATTCCGCAGTGATACTGCGGAATCCGCCGCGGCCATGGCAGAGCTATCCCGCCGAGCTCTCCGTGCAGCACACGGCCCGTGGCGACGGGCCTCGGCTAAGAGTTCCGCCACGATGCCGGCCCGATTGCTGCGGACCCTCGGTTGGTTGATGGACCTTTTGTCGCTGTGTTCCCCGCTGTCGAGACTGGGCGGCACGGTGAAGACGGGTCTGCTGCACGATCAGGTGACAGTTGATCGCCAAGTATCACGACCTCTGGCACGTCGAACGCTCGATTCGGATCTCCAAAAGCGACCTTCGTTCCCACAGCACCCGCAACGCCATCGAAGCTCGCCCGACCATCGTGTTCACCGCACTGGCTGCCGCGCACAACATGCAGGAACGCACCGGCCTGGCCATCGCCAAAGTGATCAAACGGCTACGGCCGCTACTGACAGCGATCATCGCCATTAGCCCGCCCGAGATCCCAGCGTCCCAACAGACAATTCTGGCCAGCCTCGACATCCCCGAAACTGGGGCACTAAGTGTGATGTCCTAACTCAGGGCCCATGGCCGAGCTATCCCGCCGAGCTCTCCGTGCGGCACACGGTCCGTGGCGACGGGGCCTCGGCTAAGAGTTCCGCCACGATGTCGGCCCGATTGCTGCGGACCTTCAGTTGGTTGATGGACCCTTTGTCGGTGAGTTCCCCGCTGTCGAGACTGGGTGGCACGGTGAGGATGATGAGGCGTTCGACCCGTTGCGAGGAGCCTCCGCCGGCGCGGGCCATGGTGGTCAGCCGCGCGGCGAGTTCGCGTCGCATATCATCATCGGGCACTCCCGCTGGGTTGCGGCGGTCAACGAGATCGGCCTTGAGCCACACCAGTGCGGCGACAAAATCGGCACCGGAACCACATATGACAGCATCGTCGATCAGTCCCGTACATACCTCGAGGAGCGCCGCGCGAACCGATCCGACGTGGACGAAGGTCCCGGTGGATAGTTTGAAGTCCTCAGCGATCCGGCCGGCGAAGACGAGACCTTGGGTGGGGTCCGCCTGGTCGGCCAGGTCTCCGGCGTCCCCGGTACGCAGATATCCCTCGCAGTCGAAGAGGTCCGCATTGAGATCCGGACGATCGAAGAACCCTGGGGTGACATTCGGTCCGCGCACGAGTATCTGTTTAGTTGAGCCGGTGGCCATGAGTTTCAACTCGACTCCAGGCAGCGGAACGCCGATCGAATCACTGCGCGAGACCGGGAAATGCGTCGTTGTGACAGCGGGCGCGGTTTCAGTCATCCCCCAGGAGGTCGTCATCCGCATTGTAGATCCGTGGATTCGGGCCAGCCGCTGGAGACGGTCCCAAAGATCTTGGGGCATAGGTGCTGCGGCGAAGAAGGCGATCCGAAGCTGGGAGAAGAACAGTCGCGCCTGCGCCGCTTCACGTTCGAGAATGGGGAGAAGCGCTGCGTAGCCCGAGGGCACATTGAAGTACACGGTGGGGTGGACAGTGCCCAGATTCTCTATGGTTCGATGGATCGCGTCGGGCGTCGGGCGGCCGTCGTCGATCCACAGGGTGCCACCATTGGCCAGCACCAGATTGACGTTGTGATTACCCCCGAAAGTGTGACTCCACGGCAACCAATCCAGCAGGACGGGCGGCTGATCGCGGAGGAATGGCCAGACTTGCCGAATCTGCTGCTGGTTGGCGGCCAGCATCCTATGGGTGTTAATCACACCTTTGGGAGCTCCCGTTGACCCGGAAGTGAAGAGGATCTTCGCGATATCGTCCGCGGTTACCGATTCGAGTGTGTTGTCGATCAGCAGTGGCGCGCTTTCGAGGTCTTCGAGTTCGACGAGACCGGTCCGACCGCTGTCGCCGGTCAACAGCATTGGACCGGGATCCAGTGCTTGTAACGCCGGCAGGTATCGGTCGTTCTCGGCGAACACTACTGCCGGGTCGACGATCTCGGCCATGGCGCGCACTTTGGCGTGATTCTTGCTTTGTAGGGAGTAGGCCACACTGACCGGAACCGCCGGGCTACCCACGCTATAGGCCGCTAACGTCAGCAACAGGTGAGTGATGCTGTTGTGCGACAGAATCATGATCGGCCGGCCTGCTGCTTCAATGTCGACCAGGCCCTGGGCGATACGACTGACGCGCTCCCGAGCCTCTGCCCACGTGCATTGCTCCCAGCCGTCACCGCGACGTTCGGCGACCAGGATGCGCTGAGGATGGTCGTTGCAGCCCTGGTGGAACGAATGCAGGATGGTGGGCGGATGCTCACCCAGCGGCACCTGTGAGGAGATCACCAGGGAGTCTGATCCCTTGCTCACGCTTATCTGCGGCGCGGCGAACAGATCGTCCGCCGGCTCGAGCTGGTCGGGTACGCGGCTTGCGGCGGGGGGATGGGTCACCGACCGTCTCCAATTCCGGTAGTTTTTCCCTGCAGACACTTTGGTGTTCGGGTCTGCCAATCGCGTGCTGAGATGTCGTTGGCCACCCAGTGACCCGCAGAGGCGGCGGCCGCCTGATCAGCCGAGAAATTGCGCGCGTGCGAACCGGGTACCACTGCCAGTTCGCCCTCCCAGTCCCACCGGTCGATTACCGACGACGGGACAATGTCGTCGTACGGATTGATCGGCGTGGGGTAGAACTTGGCGAACAACGTCGGGATTTCGGGGATTGGCAAGGCCACCTCGATGGCGACGGTTTCGCTGATGAGAACGGTCGCGGTGCGCCCGTCCAGCCTGATGGTTGGCAGTCTCATTCGAGCATCCTGTGAGGGTGGGCCCCGTCGGGGCGACATCGGTGACTCGACTCGCCGCGTCGGTGAGTGGAGGTTACGGACATGCGGGCAGGACACGGCCCACATTGGTCTATCACCCCGCCGCGGACTCCTAGATGCGCCAAGGCGGGTTTGGTTGTCGCGCGACAACACCCGGACAGTGATTCGGTACTTCGCGCCAAAGTCACGCCTAGTTCGATATCGGAACGGTTTGTGCTGCGCGACCGTTCATGAACGCGGTTCGACATGCATCGTCGGTCGCGGCCAAACGATGGTCCACCAACGCTGGAGGTTCGACATGGCCACCGAGATAGGAGATGACCGCGCGCTCGCTCTGCGGGGAAGGCGGCCATCAATGACGACGTCGGGCGGGGCAGCGCGATTGGATTCACGGCGTGACGACCGCGCCGCAATCGACAAGGCGTTCAGCTTACTGGTGGCATTCGGTCAATGCTCGGAACGGAACTTAGGCGTCAGCGAGTTGGCACGCAGGACAAGTCTGAGCAAATCAACGGCGTTTCGAATACTCGGAATACTGGAACGCAACGAGGCAGTGCAGCGGGTCGGAGCCAACTACCAGTTGGGTGCGCGCCTGTGTCCGGTTGGCGGCGCCGCCCAGTCGGCGAGCCAGGATCGTGTGCGTGACCTGCTCATGCCCTTCCTGGCCGAGTTGTTCGAGTCCACGCGGCAGACAGTTCACCTTGCGGTCCTGACGGGTCCCGATGTGCTGTATCTGGGCAAGCTGTGCGGCCACCGCACCGTCGGCGCGTCGCCGCATGTCGGTGAGTGTCTTCCGGCCTATCGGACCGTCGCAGGCAAAGTTCTACTCGCGTACTCACCCGAAGCCGGCGCCAAGGCGACGGCTACGCCGCTGCATGGGCCAACCCCGCACCTGATAGGCGATGCGGACGATGTGACGGCCGACCTCTCGGAGATCCGCCGTGTCGGTGTCGCCATTGATCGAGAGCAGACTCGGCCGGGTGTGAATTGTGTCGCGGCGCCGGTGTTGGGCCGCGACGGCCGGCCCTGGGCTGCCCTGTCGGTGTCTATGCACGTCGGCTGCGACCTCGGCGCCGTCACATCAACGCTTCGCCGCATCTGCGCCGCCGCCGCGGTGACGATGCAGCGGGATAGCGCGGCGCGCTATGCGTGATTGGCTATCGGGTCACCGGCCGGTGCGCCCCGCGGACAGTCGCGGAGACCGGCTCGTACGGCGGCGAACGGACATGTCTCCGATGGATTTCAGCAGCCAGAACGGCAGAGCTCGGTATGCGAACTGATATCTCTGGCGATCCACCAATGCGGCATGTCCGCCCGATCGCCTTTGCTCGGCGGGCATTGGGCGCGAAATGCGAGCGGTAGGGATGGACGCCGATCCGAGCGAGGATCAGCGCGGAGCCATCGACAAGGCCTTCCAGATACTTGACGCGCTCGGTGCGGATCCCGGCGCCGCAGTGAGCGCAACGGAGCTCGCCCGGCGGGTGGGCCTGTACCAGTCGACGACATATCGGGTGTTGGTTGCCCTGCAGCGCAACGGGATGGTGGAGCGTGTCGGCACCAAATACCGACTCGCCGGCGGCTGGCAACAGCTCACGAGGGCGAATGGTGCCCAAATGCACACCAGGTTGGCCGACGCCCTACTGCCGTATCTGACCGAGCTGTTCGTGAAGACCAAGCACACAGTCCACCTGGCGACTTTGGACCACGTCGACGTGCTGTACTTGGCGAAGTTGCACGGGCATGCATCGGTGGCCACTCCGTCCACCGTCGGTGGCAAGCTCCCCGCTCACTGCACGGCTGCGGGCAAGGCAATTCTGGCCTACAACCCCGATGCGGTAGCGGCGATCGTGGCCTCACCACTTCGCCGACTGACGCCGCGGTCCATCACCGATCCCAACGTGTTGGCTCGCCAGCTGGCCGCGGTTCACCGCGACGGTGTTGCGGTCGAACATCACGAGAGCCGGATGGGAGTCGCGTGCGTGGCAGCGCCCGTGCTTGGCCGATCAGGCAAAGGGCAGGTTGCGATTTCGATATCGGTGCCCGCCCATGTTGATCTGGGCCCGATGAGCAGACTGCTTCGCAGCGTGTGTGCCTCGGTTTCTCGGGCGTTGGCATCCAACTGAATCGATAGCGTCCCGTGGGATGGTGGACTTCGGATCTGGCGTGGTTCACGCAGCGTGATCAACGAGTCGTGATGAGCGCCAGGTTATTTTCTGTTGTTGGTCCAGTGCTGCGGCGACGTGTTTGGCGGCGATGATGGCGCGTAGTTCGTCCATAGAGATACAGGAGAGATCGCGGCGGGTGACCTGCCACTCGTCGTGGGATTCGATGACTACGGCGGTGGCCAGGCATAGGAGCGCCGCTTTCAAACCGGCGTGAGCATCGGAGATGACCAGATGCCCCCGAGAGGCCGCGGGCTTTCAGCGAGGCGAGGAATTTGCCCCAGGACTCATATGACTCGCTGTCCCCGACGGCGGTGACCAGCACTTCACGGGTGCCCTCGATGGACACCCCGGACTCGACCCCATCGCCGCCACGAGGTCGTGGAGGCTACGGGTGGAGACCCCGTGCACGTTGGCCTCCATGATCACCCCCGCAGCTTAGGGATCTACACCTCCACGTCACCCGCCGTGGTCGAAACCGTCTTGTGCCGCCCGGCGCGGATCAACTCGGCAAACACCGCCCCGGCTCCCGAAAACCCATCATGGGAGGGCTTACCCACTGAAATCAGGCAGTGGCGCGCTGATTCTTCAGTCTTACCGCGTTGTCCGGCCACTGTCGTACTGAGCGAACCGAACCGCATCAAGCCCGCCGTGCAAGAAAGCGGTATTCACCTCGGCGAAGTCGTCGGGACGCTCGTAGGGCGGCCAGTGCCCTGCTTCCGAAAAGACCACTAGGGCATTGTGCGGCAGATTTTCGACGTAATAGTCGGCCCCGGTCACGGGGGAGTAGGCATCTTCTTCCGACCACACCAGAAGCACCTCGGTCGAGACACTCTGAAGCATCGCCGGGGTGAGCATGAATTTCTGGTATACCTCGGGACGGGTGGAGGCCAGAACGCGGTCGAGGCGCTCACGGAACTCGGGTTGGTGGTAGATGCGATAACGCACCTCGACTAGTTCGTCGGTGACCAGCTCCGGGTTGTGAATGACCTGTTCGAGCCGCTTGCGGGTGAGTTCGCGGTCGTTGCTGAGCACCGCGGCCGAGGTGGTGCGAGAGATCAACTCCGCTACTTCCGGCCTGCCCATCGAGGGGTTGCCAGCGGCCAGCACCATCGTCGCGCGCCGCAACCTTTCGGGGTGGTGGGCTAGTAGCCAGCCCACTACCCATCCCCCCAATGAGATTCCTGTGATATTCGCTTTGGCGAACCCGTGCAGATCCAGGTAGGCGAGGACATGCTCGGCCAACACGTCGACGGTGTAGTCCACGTCGGGCTTCGCGGTGAATCCGTGGCCTAGCATGTCGATCAAGTGGACCTCGAACCCGGCGCGAACGTGAGCGGGGGCGGTACGGATAAAGGCCTCCAGATGCCCGCTCATGCCATGCAAGAAGATGATCGGCTCTCCGCTGCCGGCGCGCAGGCGCCTGGTGGGTAACCCGTTGACATCGATCACGTCTACTTCATGCGGGGTTGTGATCAGATCGGTCCACAATGACATCGATGCTTCCTAAACTATTGCGCTGAAGTGGAATCCATAGCCAGCTGGTGTCGGGTCGACGAGTTGGACGTTCGCGTTGGCGAGCCCTTCCCGGGCGGGACGTGTTTGCCCCGTTGGTGAACATGACCGCAGTCGACCCCGGTTGGATCAAGCCACAGTGGCCGTCTTCACGGCACAACAGCTTTGGTCGGCAGGCGTCGGATTGTCGGCACGTCCATCCACTATGAGACACCATGCACTGTCAGAGACCGCGCACGAGAAGTGAATCTTGGCGCCCAGAGCCCAAGTTAGGGACCGAATTTGTTGTATGACGCCGACTGTCGAACTCGGACAACGCCGAGTCGTCGACGGCGAGGACGGCGGCCACTTGCAACGCCGCGAGAACGTTCATCACCTCCTCATGTGAGGCGGCCGGGAGCAATTCTTCGGCGCAACGGATCCGGTAGGCGACGGTGTTGGGCGCGAGGTGAAGTTGTTTGGCGGCGGCGACTCGGCTTCGACCCGCCAGCAGATAGTGGTAGAGCGTCGTGCGCAATCGGGTGGTCTTGGAGTCGTTGTTCGCGAGCTCCCCGAGCGTCTCCTGCATGAAATCCCGGGCGTGCCCGAGGTCGGAGGTCATCAATGCGGCGAGTTTGATGTCGTCGTACGCCCACAGACCGGTCCGGCCGACGGTGCGGGCCAGCCGGGCGGTGCGTTGAGCCAGTTTGTGAGTACGGGCGAATCCTGCTGGGCCAGCCGCGATCTGCCCAATCGCCAGCGTCATGTCGCTGGGCAGCGCCGAACGCAACTGATCCATTTCCTCTGGTGCGGGACGACCGGCCCATGTCCACCAGACCCAGGTGGCGCCGTCAGCTGCTTCCAATACGACGCTACCTTCGGCGTCGAGTGCCTTGGCCGCAGTCGCGGCAAACTGCGAGATGGCCCGGGTGCTGTCGTGCAATTGTCCCGGTGACCGCCAGGCGACGGCGCCCAGGTGGCGACCGGCGAGGCGAATGCCGAGACTGCGCTCGGCCTCTGATGCGCTGATACGGCCGCCGATGAGGCTCTCCACGGTGCGGCGCTGGGCCGAGTGGAGCCGATTTTGCCAGCTGCGTTGCTCCGTCGCGAAGAATTTCAGACCCAAGTCAACCGCCACGCGGATATAGGCTGACATCAGGTCTGCGAGTTCGCTGACTTCCTCCGGCGTGTGGCGCGCCGGAACCTCGTTGATCAGACAGTGCACCAACGCCCGATACGTGGCCCCTTGGTCCTCGCATACCAACCGGGTCAGTGCCTCCAGTGGGACACCCTGGCGAGCCACGGACCGCAGGTCGTACAAAACTTCGATCGGTAACTGAACCTGACTTGCCGGCACGCCCCGTGCCATGCTGCGCAGCACCGTGAGAGTGACCGCTTCGCAGGATCGCCGGTTCGCTTCGTACTGCGCGGGAGTGATGGGGAGTTCCGGCATCTGGCTAGCCGCGCCCTCGGTGATTTCGGCTGCCAACTGAGCAGCCCATTGCACGCCGTCCTGTCCCAGATCGGCGTAGGCGTCGGCAAGCAGGTTCCGCGACGATCCAGGCGGCGGTATCGACACCCCGCTACGGGGTCGCAGAGTCTCCAGCCACTGAATGGACAACATCCACCTCCTGATCCGACTGCGGCGAGACGAGTGTTCGCCGTCTTCCTAGGTCAGCTCGCACATTCCCCGAAAACAACCTCCTGCTGGTGCAAGCTGTCTCTGGTGTGCTCGACGTGCCGCTCGAATAGTGCGACAGCCAGATCGGTGTCATGTGCCAGAGCGGCCTTCATGAGCTGTTCGTGCTCCGTGTGGATCCGCGGAGCGTCATCACTATCGTGCGAAAGTGACCAGGCCTGGTAGACCTCGGCTGCGGCCGAGAGGCGGGCGCACATGTCGAGTAGGACGCGATTGCCGCATGCCTCGACGAGTTTGTGGTGAAACGCCGCGTGGGCAAGTCCCCATCTGGCGTTGAACGTGTTCGGATCGCCGCTGACGTAAAGCGGCTCCCGGGTCATCCGATGGTGGGCCGCCAAGACTTCGGATTCCCAGGAGATCCCACCCCGTTCGATCGACCGCCTCAGGGCGGCTCCCTCGGTGATCGTGCGGGCCTCGACCAAGTCCGTCAGCGCATCGGTTGACAACGTCATCACGTAGTAGGCCCGGTTGCGCTCGAGGTGTACCAGGTCTTGTGTGGCCAGGAGGTTGAGCGCCTCGCGGGCCACGGTGGTGCTCACTTGGAAGCGCGCACCCAGCTCAGCCGGCTTCAACCGCGAACCGGGCGCGAGTCTCTTGTTGAGGATGTCTGCGCGTAGTCGTTCGACCACGTCAACGGTAAGGCTCTCCATGCCTGCTCGCCTCGCCACGGGGCAACGGTAGCACCGCCAATAAGCGGTTCTGGTGGGAATTATCGTTTCTATGGTGAGATTCCTTATCTCGCGGAACTCGGCCTGCGGTTTGATGAACCTGACGTCGTCTCCGGCACCGGTCAAGTCCATGGACGTGGTGTACGAGGTCGTCGGGTGAATCTTCGAGGTGATGGTTCAGGTGGTCAGTGCCGCCGGCTTGGTCTTCTGTTCGGCTGTTCGACGTCTGCACGGCTGAGACCGTCCGCAAGTGGGTTCGCCAAGCTCAGATCGACTCCGCTGGCCGGCCCGGGGTGACGACCGAAGAGTCGGCCGAGTTGAAGAAGCTGCGTCGAGAGAACGCTGAATTGCGCAGGGCCAAAGCCGTTCTGAAGACGGCATCAGCCTCTTCGCAGCCGAACCGGACCGGCCACACCACTGATCTGTCGGTTTATCGCCCAGCATCATGGGTCGCCTACACGGCCTGGATGGTCTGCGGTGGGGTGTCCAGTCGATCTGTGCCGAACTCATCGGTCTCGGTGTCAAGATCGCCTCTTCCACGTACTACCGACCCCGCGGCCGGCCGCCCGGCGGGCCTGGTCAACCGAGCAAGGCGTCTCGATCTGGAAGATGTTGTGCACCGGGCTGATAGGTGCTTGCAGCACACGTCTGTTCGGTTAACCGAGCGGCTGGCCGAAGCGGGTATCCAGCCGTCGGTCGGCGCGGTCGGCAGTTCGTATGACAACGCACGGGCTGATGAAACGATCAACGGCCTGTGCAACACCGAACTGATCAAGCCATGCAAGCCCTGGCGCACCTCCACCTGCCGAGCTTGAGGCAGCCTACTGCGATTAAAGACAGCCGCCAGCCGCTCGCTGAACTCTCACATCAGGAAGTCTCCCGACTCGCCGAGCGGTTCACCCACGCCCAGACACCGGTAGTGATCCTAGAAAAACCCCGGCCGAAGGCTGGGGAATCTGTAACCCATGACTCGACTCACTTACAGAGTGTCCGAGGGGGGACTTGAACCCCCACGCCCGTTAATAGGGCACTAGCACCTCAAGCTAGCGCGTCTGCCATTCCGCCACTCGGACATCATCCCTGGAGCCCGTCCAGGAGCAGCTAAGGCTAACGGATCGACGACCCGAGTCCCAAACCGGATGCGGTGCGGCTTACGTGGCGGGTACTCGCTGGGCGATCTGACCCGCGATCGCGCTGGCCGCTGTCGTAGGCCCGTCGAGGCTGCAGGCTTCGACGTCCACCGCCACATTGCTGTGCACGGTCAGCGCGCGCTGGCAGGCCCACTGCTGCGGACTGCGCTGTACCCGGGACACCGCGAGCACGCCGTGGTCGGTGTCGGCCCGCCCGACCGACCACACCTGATCGGGCCCGATCGGCTGGGCGTAGTTGAGCTGCCGGTCGGCGCAGCCGGCCCAACTGCGCTGCGAGGCGGTGAAGAAGTCGGTGGCGGCTTGCGCCGTCGGGAACAGCGCCACCGCCTGCACCGCGTAGTGCGACCACTGCGGCGCTGTCGGGGGATCCCGCAGGACTTGGCCGTGGATGGCGGTCGACCCGCTGCTGGCGTAGACACCCTGCTGCGCCGCACCAGCGATCGCCAGGCAGTTCACGTCGGCGAAGTGGGCGCTGTCGTTCCAGGCTTTGTCGACGTCGGTGGTGACAACCACGTCGTCACTCGACAGCGCGGTGCCGACGTCCGGTGCCGGCAACAGCAGCGTCGGCAGGGCATCGGGGCTGGTCAGCGGCGCCTGTTGGGCGGGCATCGCGGTGCCCGACGTCATCGCCGAACAACCGCTGACCGACAGGCACAGCACGGCCGCGATCAGGGGGAGGCGGGGGGTCACCCGGTAAATCAAACCCTATATCGGCGTGTTGTGCGAGTGGTTGAAGGGAATCTTGTGATAATGCGCGGCCTCCGCGCCCGCGGCCCGGCGGCGCCAGTGGTAGGAAAGGTGACTGTGACACAACCCGTCGACGAGGTGGTTGATCTCGTTAGCGCCCTCATCCGGTTCGACACCTCCAACACCGGTGAGCTGGCGACCACCAAGGGCGAGGCGGAGTGTGCCTTGTGGGTGGCCGAACAGCTCAGCGCCGTCGGCTACGCGACCGAGTACGTCGAGTCCGGTGCGCCCGGTCGCGGCAACGTCTTCGCCCGCCTCTCTGGCGCCGACCCCAGCCGCGGCGCCCTGCTTATCCACGGCCACCTCGACGTCGTGCCCGCCGAACCGGCCGACTGGAGCGTGCACCCGTTCTCCGGAGCGGTCGCCGACGGCTATGTCTGGGGGCGCGGCGCTGTCGACATGAAAGACATGTGCGGAATGATGATCGCCGTCGCGCGGTACTTCAAACGCGCCGGCATCGTCCCGCCCCGCGATCTGGTCTTCGCCTTCGTTGCCGATGAGGAGCACGGCGGCACCTACGGTGCGCAGTGGCTGGTGGACAACCGGCCCGACCTGTTCGACGGCATCACCGAGGCCATCGGCGAGGTGGGCGGCTTCTCGCTCACGGTCCCGTGCAAGGACGGCGGGGAACGCCGGCTGTACCTGATCGAGACGGCGGAGAAGGGGCTGTCTTGGATGCGGCTGACCGCCCGCGGCCGGGCCGGGCACGGCTCGATGGTGCACGACGACAACGCCGTCACCGCGATCGCCGAGGCCGTCGCCCGGCTGGGTCGCCACCAATTCCCGCTAGTGCTCACCGATTCGGTGGAGCAGTTCCTCACTGCGGTCGCCGAGGAGACCGGCTACAGCTTCGACCCGGCGTCACCGGACCTGGACGGCACAATTGCCAAGCTCGGCGGCATCTCCCGGATCGTTGGAGCCACGCTGCGTGACACGGCCAACCCGACCATGCTCAAGGCCGGCTACAAGGCCAATGTCATTCCGCAGACCGCGGAGGCCGTTATCGACTGCCGGGTGCTGCCCGGTCGCAAGGAGGCCTTCGAGCGCGAGATCGACGAACTGATCGGCCCGGACGTCACCCGGTCCTGGGAGCGTGACCTCCCGTCATACGAGACGACGTTCGACGGTGACCTGGTCGAGGCGATGAACGACGCGTTGCTGGCCGTCGACCCGGAAGCCCGCACCGTTCCGTACATGCTCTCCGGCGGCACGGATGCGAAAGCCTTTGCTCGCCTTGGGATTCGCTGCTTCGGCTTCATCCCGCTGCGGCTGCCTCCGGAGCTGGACTTCGCGGCGCTGTTCCACGGCATCGACGAGCGGGTACCCGTGGATGCGCTGCACTTCGGGACCCAGGTACTCGAACACTTCTTGAGAAACTGCTGACCGACCCCGAAAGGACCGCCATCCCATGGCTTTTGACTACAACCCCTACGACTTCCTACCGAAGTTGCCCGGTTTCACACTGACCAGCACCGACATCACCGACGGCAAGCCGCTGAAGAACGCTCAGGTCAGCGGCATCATGGGCGCCGGAGGCGAGGACGTCTCCCCGCAGCTGAGCTGGTCGGGATTCCCCGAGGAGACCCGCAGCTTCGCTGTCACCGTCTACGACCCGGACGCCCCGACCGCGTCGGGCTTCTGGCACTGGGCGGTGGCCAACCTGCCTGCCACCGTCACCGAATTGCCGTCCGGGGTCGGCGACGGCTCGCTGCTCCCCGGTGACGCGCTGACCCTGGTCAACGATGCCGGCGTGCGCCGCTTCATCGGTGCCGCCCCGCCGGCCGGCCACGGCTACCACCGCTACTTTGTCGCCGTGCACGCCCTCAATGTGGAGAAGCTGGAACTCGCCGAGGATGCCAGCCCGGCCTATCTGGGGTTCAACTTGTTCATGAACGCGATCGCGCGGGCCGTGATCCACGGCACCTACGAGCAGAAGTAGTTCGCCCCCCCGGCGAACAGACACAAACTCGCACATTTTCGGCCCCGAAAAGGTGATTCTGCGTCTGCTCGCGGGTGCTGTCAGCGGGCGGCAGAGCCGACTGCCTCGCTCAGCGATGCGAAACCGCCGGCGCGCAGCCGCGCGGCGATGCCGTCGTGAATGTGCTTGGCCCACAAGCCGCCGCCGTAGATGAACCCGGTGTAACCCTGCAGCAGTGACGCGCCGGCGACGATGCGCTCCCAGGCGTCGTCGGCCGTCTCGATGCCACCGACGCTGATCAGCACGAGTTGGGCACCGACGCGGGCATGCAGCCGGCGCAGGATCTCCACCGACCGCCGTGCCACCGGCGGCCCGGAGACACCGCCCGCGCCGAGGTCCTCGACGCCGGGAGTGCGCAGACCCGCCCGCGAGATGGTGGTGTTGGTCGCCACGATGCCGGCCAGTCCGAGCTCCACGGCGAGGTCGGCGACCGCGTCGACGTCGGCGTCGGACAGGTCCGGGGCGATCTTCACCAGTACCGGCACCGACGTCTCGGCCAGCACCGCCGACAGGATCGGGCGCAGCGACTCGACGGCCTGCAGGTCGCGCAGTCCAGGGGTGTTCGGGGAGCTGACGTTGACCACCAGGTAGTCGGCCAGCGGGCCGAGCAGCCGCGCGCTGGCGGCGTAGTCCTCCGCGGCCCGTTCGGGTGGGGTGAGTTTGGTCTTGCCGATGTTGACACCGATGGGCACGTCGGGGTGGTGGCGGGCCAGTTGCAACGCCAGCTGTCCGGCGCCGTGGTTGTTGAAGCCCATGCGGTTGAGCAGTGCGCGGTCCTGCGCGAGCCGGAACAGCCGTGGCTTCGGGTTGCCGGGCTGCGGCTGGGCGGTGACAGTGCCCACCTCGGCATAACCGAATCCCAGCGCACCCCAGGTGCGCAGCCCGGTGCCGTCCTTGTCGAAGCCCGCGGCCAGGCCCAGCGGGCCGGGAAAATGCACACCGAACACGGTGCTCGCCAGCACCGGGTCGCGCGGCGCAAGCCGGCGACGCAGCTGCCCACAGGTGGTGCTCGGCGTCGTTGCGGCGCGCAGCGCGCCGAACACCAGCGTGTGGACGCGTTCGGGGGGCAGCAGGAACATCGCCCGCCGCAGCGCGGTGTACATCACAGCTCGGGCTGATCTATGGTCTGGCCGGTGAGGCGGGACTTCTTGCGTCGCAACAGAACTCGTCGGCTTCCGTCGGTGTAGAGCCGCACCCTGGTCAGCTCCCAGCCGCGGTACTCGGCCTCGATCGACAACCGGGTCGACGCGCTGATGCGGGTCACCTCCGGCGGCAGCCGCAGCGGAATCCACTCGTAGTCGTCGGACAGCTCGACTTCCCAGCTGGCCGGCATCCTGCCGTGGCGTGCCGCGCTCATCGGCCACCGGCCGCGTTGCGGATCACCTGGATACCGGCACCGGAGCCGGACACCACGTAGAGCGTGCCGGAGGCGTCGTCGAAGGCCAGCGAGTTCGGTTGCTGCACGGTCGGATATCGCACCTTCTCCACGGGGATGCCAGTAGCGAGATCGTAACCAACGACGGTGTTCGCTGCCGTCTGCGAAACCCACGCCAGGCCGCGGGAACCGGCTAGCCCGTACGGCGCCTGCGGCACCGGGTAGGCCTGGCGTTCGATCAGCGGGTCCACGCCGAACACGAGCAGCTGCCCGCCGCGGGTGTCGGTCACCAGGACTCGGCCCAGCGGATCGGCGACGATGTTGGTGGCTCCTTCGCCGGCACGCAGGGCCTGCTCGCCACGGCCCGCACTGTTCAGCGCGGTCACCGAGGTCTGCCCGCGGTCGAGCACCACCGCGTTGTCGCCCTCGGTGACGATGGCGTCGACCCTGGCGAAGATCTTCACCTTCTCGGCGACGGCGGTGTCCGAGCCCAGTGTGAAGGCAGTGCCGTCGGCGCTGCCGAGCACCAGGCGCCCGTCGGAGCGCCGGGCGATCGCGGTGAAATCGGTGTCGGCTTCCTCGCTGATGCCCATGCGTGCCGTGGTACCCGCGGTCAGGTCGACGGCGAAGTAACCGCCCCGTGTCGACAGGTAGGCCGTGCCCTGGCCGTCGCCGGCGAGCGCGGTGGCCGGTCCGGGCAGGGTGATGTCGCGCCGCGCGCCCGACTCGCCCACCACGGCGACCGTCGCTGCCGCCTGCGGCGTGTTCCCTGCGGCGAAGACCACCAACGACCGGGTTCGGCCGTCGAAGAACGCAGCCTGCGGACGGCCCCCCAGGGGGAGTACCTGGCCCGCCGGGCGTGTCGACGGCGGCGGGGAAACGGCGGGCTGTGCCGGCTCGATCGTCGGCGGCGGCGCGGTGAGCGGATTGGACGAACACCCGGTCAGCGCCGCGGCGATGACCAGCAACACAGCCCCGTACCTGCGCAAACGGGCACTGTTTACGAAGTGCGGCAACGGGTAGCCCCTGAACGTGGTCAAGATCAAGCGAGCGGGTCGCCCACTGTCGATGACAAATTCTAGGTGTCCGCTACGCAGATAAATCCACCAACATGTCCACTGCGGCGCCGTAAGTGGCGTTATGGTGACTTCATGACGCTGGCCGCAACTCCGGAGTCCGACGGGCGCGAGTTTGCTATCGAGCACCTTTCCACTGGCGTGTTCGCCAGCGGGTTCGGTCAACTCGGTGATGGCCGCAGTTTTTCCTTCCAGGTTCGTCGCGCTCAGCTGGCTGTCGAGGTGTATCACCCCCGGTTGGCCGGTCCGGTCCCGCACGAAGAAGACGTCATCGCCGTCGCGACGCGTAATCTCACCGACTTCGACGTCGACGACGAACGTAGTCTGAGCGCCGCGGTTCGCGACGCGATCGCTGCGGCTCAGCCGGTCGCACGCCCCGCCCGCTGACCATCAGCGATATCGGCTACGGTCAGCGGCGTGGATGTCACGCCCATGTCCTGGCTGCAGGTCGTCGTTCTGTCGATCGTGCAGGGACTGACGGAGTTCCTGCCCGTCTCGTCCTCGAGCCACCTCGCAATCGTGTCCCGGATTTTTTTCGCCGGTGATGCCGGCGCCTCGTTCACCGCGGTGTCCCAGCTGGGCACCGAAGCCGCTGTGCTCATCTACTTCGCCCGCGACATCGTGCGCATCCTCAAGGCCTGGTTCAACGGATTGCTAGTCAAGGCGCACCGAGACAACCCCGACTACCGGCTGGGGTGGTACGTCATCATCGGCACCCTGCCAATCGTCGTGCTCGGACTCGCGTTCAAGGAAGCCATCCGCGGGGAAGTGCGCAACCTGTGGGTGATCGCGACCGCGATGCTGGTGTTCTCCGCGGTGATCGCCGCCGCCGAGTACTTCGGGCGCCAGACCCGCCACGCCGAGAACCTCACCTGGCTCGACGGCATGCTGGTCGGAATCGCGCAGTGCCTCGCGCTGGTTCCGGGTGTGTCGCGCTCCGGCTCCACCATCAGCGCCGGCCTCTTCCTCGGGCTCGACCGAGAACTGTCCGCGAGATTCGGCTTCCTGCTTGGTATTCCCGCAGTTCTGGCGTCGGGGCTCTTCTCGCTGCCGGACGCGTTCCATCCGGTCACCGAGGGCATGAGCGCGACCGGTGCGCAGCTGCTCGTCTCGGTGATCATCGCGTTCGTCGTCGGCTTCGCGGCGATCACCTGGTTGCTGCGGTTTGTCGCCCACCACGTCATGTACTGGTTCGTCGGTTACCGGGTGGTGCTCGCGTTGGTCGTGATGGCGCTGCTGGCCACCGGAGTGGTGGCTGCGGGATGAGCGCCCTGTGACCGTCATCCTCTTACGGCACGGGCGTTCGACGTCGAACACGGCGCACACCCTCGCCGGGCGTAGTGAAGGCGTCGAACTCGACGACAAGGGCCGCGCGCAGGCCGACGGACTCGTCGCACGGGTCAACGGCCTGCCCATCAAGGCACTGGTGCGTTCGCCGCTGCTGCGTTGCCGGCTGACGCTGGAACCGTTGGCGGCAGAGCTGGGGCTCGAGCCGCTCGTCGACGAGCGACTCGCCGAGGTCGACTACGGGCAGTGGACCGGCCGGGCGCTCAAGGACCTGGTCACCGAACCACTGTGGTCGATCGTGCAGCAGCAGCCCAGCGCGGCGGTGTTCCCCGACGGCGAGGGCCTGGCCCAGGTCCAGGCCCGTGCGGTGGCAGCGGTCCGCGAACATGACCGCAGACTGGCCGAGCAACACGGCGCCGACACGCTGTGGATCGCCTGCACGCACGGCGACGTCATCAAGGCCGTCGTCGCCGACGCTCTGGGTGCACACCTCGACAGCTTCCAGCGCATCACGGCCGACCCGGCGTCGATGAGTGTCATTCGCTACACGCCGATGCGGCCGTTCGTGGTGCACGTCAACCACACCGGAGCCGAGCTGGCCTCGGTGTTGAGCGCCCCGCCACCGTCGGAGGCCGAGAAGAGCACCGACGACGCCGTCGTCGGTGGCTCGACGGACTGAGCTGACGTTCCCCACCGCAGTCCGCCGAATTACGGCGCAGCTGCTTCTGCCGGTATTTTGGAGTCAACCATGGCCCGCGCAATTCATGTCTTCCGCACACCCGACCGATTCGTCGCCGGGACCGTCGGGCAGCCCGGAAACCGGACGTTCTATCTGCAGGCGGTGCACGACAGCCGCGTCATCTCGGTGATCCTGGAGAAACAGCAGGTCGCGGTGCTGGCTGAACGTATCGCGGCGCTGCTGGTCGAGATCAACCGCCGGTTCGGCACCCCGCTCCCGCCGGAGACCGATGTCGAGGACCTTAGCCCGTTAGTCACTCCGGTGGACGCCGAGTTTCGGGTCGGCACGATGGGCCTCGGCTGGGATTCTGAGGCGCAGACGGTGGTCGTCGAGCTGTTGGCGGTCTCCGAGACCGAGTTCGACGCGTCGGTGGTGCTCGACGACGCCGAGGAAGGCCCCGACGCCGTCCGGGTTTTCCTCACTCCCGAATCCGCCCGCCAGTTCGCCTCCCGCTCGCATCGCGTCATCTCGGCCGGACGGCCGCCGTGCCCACTCTGTGACGAACCGCTGGATCCGGAGGGCCACATCTGTGTGCGTACCAACGGATATCGGCGTGGCGCGCTGGGTGGGGTCGACGACGATCTGGACCTGTGACGGCCGCCGACGAAGCTTCGGACCGCCAGGCGTTGCGGCGGGGCGAGCTGACCGTTCTGGGACGGCTGCGCACCGCGAGCAACGCGACATTCCTCTGTGAGGCCAGCTGGGCCGAACACACCGTGCACTGTGTGTACAAACCCGTCGCCGGCGAGCAGCCGCTGTGGGACTTCCCCGACGGGACGCTGGCCGGCCGCGAACTCGGCTCCTACCTGGTTTCGGCCGCGCTGGGTTGGGATATCGTGCCGTACACCATCATCCGCGAGGGGCCTGCCGGTCGCGGCATGGTGCAGCGCTGGGTGGAGCAACCCGGCGATGTCGACGACCACGAGCCGCAGCGTCCCGATCTGGTCGATCTGTGCCCGCCCGGATCGGTTCCGCCGGGCTATCTTTCCGTCCTGCGCGCCTACGACTACGCCGGCAACGACGTCACGCTGGTGCACGCCGACGATCCGCGGCTGCACCGGATGGCGGTCTTCGACGTGATCGTCAACAACGCCGACCGCAAAGGTGGCCACATCCTCGCCGGGGTCGACGGCCGGGTGTACGGGGTGGACCACGGGGTCTCACTGCATGTCCAGGACAAGCTGCGTACGGTGCTGTGGGGTTGGGCGGGCAAGCCGGTCGACGACGAGACATTGGAATCCGTTGCGGCCCTGGGCGAGCTGCTCACGGGTCCGCTCGCCGAGGAGTTGCGCGAGCACATCACCGCCGCCGAGATCGCGGCGCTGCGCCGCCGGGTGCGCACTCTGCTCAAGGACCCGGTGATGCCGGGGCCGGACCGGCAGCGGCCGATACCCTGGCCGGCGTTCTAGCTCGGCTGGTCCGGCTCGCCCGGTTGCCAGTGCAGGATGCCACCGTCGGCCATCAGCGACATGTACAGCCGTCCGCCGGCCAGTCGGAACCCACGCACATAAGCCAGCGCGGTGAGGACTTTGTCGGCCTGCGTCGGCGGCGGACACCCCATCTCTGTCACGGCGATGGAGCCGAACGTCAGGTGGCCGGAATCGGTGGACGACGCACTCGCTTGCCAAGTGGCACTGCCACGGTTGCAGTCGAGGCGGAACGCGGCGCGGCCGTTGGCGCCGAAGGCGACGGTGTACTTCGCCGGGTCGTCGAAGGTCAGGGTGCCCTGCTCATCGCTCATCGACTCCAGGCTGAGCAGTCGCCAGCTGGTGCCGGTCAGTGGGTGGGCCGGCTCGGACGTGCTTGCGCAGCCGATCGCCACCAGCGCGGCGCCGGCCAGAACCCACAACAGGCGCATCTGCAGCAATCTACCCGCGGGGTCGGCGGGCGGGGCCGATCATGATTCGGCGATACTGGCGTGCGTGAGCATGACCGACGCGGCGCTGGCCGCCGACTTGGCCGAGGAGGCCGGCCGGCTGCTGCTGTCGGTACGCGAGGAGGTCGGCTTCGACTTCCCACCCGCTCTCGGCGACGCCGGTGACGTGCGGGCCAACGCCCTGATCCTGCGCAGGCTGCGGGACGAACGACCCGGTGACGCGGTGCTCTCCGAGGAAGCGCACGACGACCTCAAACGGCTGCGCGCCGACCGGGTGTGGATCATCGATCCGCTGGACGGCACGCGGGAGTTCTCCATGCCCCGCCGGCCGGACTGGGCGGTGCACGTGGCCCTGTGGCAGCGCACCGGCCCCGGTGAGTTCGAGGGCACGATCACCGACGCGGCCGTGGCCTTACCGGCGATGGGGGAGGTGCACCGCTCCGACACCGTCGCCGCGCCGCCGCCGTCGCGACCGGGGCCGATCCGGATCACAGCCAGCGCCAATCGGCCGCCGGCGGTGCTGTGGCGGTTGCGTGACCGCCTGGATATGGAGTTCGTCCGGATAGGTTCGGCCGGCGCGAAGGCGATGGCGGTGGTCCGCGGCGACGCGGACGCCTACATCCATGCCGGCGGCCAGTGGGAGTGGGATTCGGCCGCTCCGGCAGGGGTGCTGCAGGCCGCCGGGCTGCACGCCACCCGGATCGACGGGTCTCCGCTGCGCTACAACCAACCGGACCCGTACCTGCCGGATCTGCTGATGTGCAGGCCCGAGGTCGCCGACCTATTGCTCGACGCAATGTGGCTGGCCAGCTGAGCTGCCGACCGCGGTGCGGGAATTAGCCCGCGGTCGGCGTTGTTCGGTCAGTGACGAGTATGTCGGTCCCCTCACCACCCGGAGCGCAGTGAACAGCGAACCCCCTAGAGTCGTGGCCATGCAATCGTGGCCGGGCGTCGACATCCCGCAGCTGCCCGGACGTGGGCCGGCGTTGCGGCTCTATGACACCGCTGACGGCCAGGTCCGGCCCACCGCACCGGGCCCCACGGCCACCATGTACGTCTGCGGAATCACGCCGTATGACGCCACCCACCTCGGGCACGCGGCCACGTATCTGACGTTCGACCTGGTGTACCGGGTGTGGCTCGACAACGGACACCAGGTGCATTACGTGCAGAACATCACCGACGTCGACGATCCCCTGTTCGAGCGGGCCAACCGCGACGGCCTGGACTGGCGTGAGCTCGGTGCTCGCGAGACCCAGCTGTTCCGGGAGGACATGACCGCGCTGCGGGTGTTGCCGCCGCGCGATTACGTCGCCGCCACCGACGCCATCGGCGAGGTGGTGGAGCTGGTCGAGAAGATGCTGGCCTCCGGTGCGGCCTACATCGTCGACGACGCCGATTACCCCGACATCTACTACCGCACCGACGCGACCGCGCAGTTCGGCTACGAGTCCGGCTACGACCGCGACACTATGGCGCGCCTATTTGCCGAGCGCGGCGGCGACCCGGACCGCCGCGGCAAGGCCGACCCGCTCGATGCGTTGCTGTGGCGCGCGCAACGCCCCGATGAACCGAGCTGGCCGACCCCGTTCGGTCCGGGCCGGCCCGGGTGGCACGTCGAGTGTTCCGCAATCGCGTTGAGCCGCATCGGTTTCGGCTTCGACATTCAGGGTGGTGGCAGCGACCTGATCTTCCCGCACCACGAATTCTCGGCCGCGCACGCCGAATGCGTCACTGGTGAGCGCCGCTTCGCCCGGCACTACGTGCACGCGGGCATGATCGGCTGGGACGGCCACAAGATGTCCAAGAGCCGCGGCAACCTGGTGCTGGTGTCCGGATTGCGGGCCCAGGGGGTCGATCCGGCCGCCATCCGGCTGGGTCTGCTGGCCGGGCACTACCGCAGCGATCGGTTCTGGAGCGACGCAGTGCTCGACGAGGCCAATCACAGGCTGCACCGGTGGCGCAGTGCCGCCGCTCTGCCGGCGGGTCCCGACGCGGCCGACGTCATCGGGCGGTTGCGCCAGTATCTGGCCGATGACCTCGACACCCCCAAAGCGCTTGCCGCGCTGGACGGTTGGACGACCGATGCGCTGACCTACGGCGGTCACGACCAGGCCGCACCTGCTGCGGTGGCGGCCGCGGTCGACGCGCTGCTGGGTGTGCGGCTCTAGGCGAGCCCACCGGGCCGTGCCGCTGGAGTAGCTTGGCCGCCATGAGTTCCGTCAACGACAAAGTCGTCTTCATCACCGGCGGCGCCCGCGGCGTCGGCGCCGACGTCGCGCGCCGCCTGCGCCGTAAGAACGCCAAGCTGGTGCTCACCGACATCGACGCCGAGCCGCTGGCCGCACTGGCCGCCGAACTCGGCGAGAGCCACGTCCTGGCCGCCGTCGCCGACGTGCGCGATCTCGCGGCGATGCAGGCGGTGGCGGCCTCCGCTGTGCAGCGCTTCGGGGGAATCGACGCGGTCATGGCCAACGCGGGCATCGCAACCTACGGTTCGGTACTGCAGGTCGACCCGGAGGCGTTCAAACGGCTGATGGACATCAACGTCCTCGGCGTCTTCCACACTGTGCGAGCCACCCTGCCCTCGATCATCGAACGGCGCGGCTATGTGCTGATCGTCTCGTCCTTCGCGGCCTACAGCGCGGCGCCCGGACTCGCGCCGTACCACGCCTCGAAAGCCGCGGTGGAGCACTTCGCAAACGCGCTGCGTCTCGAAGTCGCCCATCATGGCGTCGACGTCGGCTCGGCGCACATGTCGTGGATCGACACCCCAATGGTGCGCGACGCCAAGAGCGACCTGTCGAGCTTCGCCGAGATGCTCGCCAAGCTGCCCAATCCGTTGGGCAAGACCACCAGCGTCGACAAGTGCGGTCAGGCCTTCGTCAGAGGCATCGAGCACCGCGCCCGGCGGGTCAACGTGCCGGGCTGGGTCGGCGCCTTCCGCTGGCTGCGCCCGGTGCTGTCGACGCCGCTGGGGGAGCGCCCCATCAACGCGCTGACACCGAGCATCCTGCCCAAGATGGACGCCGAGGTGGCCGCCCTGGGCCGCTCGACCAGCTCCCGGCTGGAGCAGCTCGAGAGCAGCTGAGCCGGGTGGCTACAGGACGACGGTTCCGTAATCGGCGACCTGGGTGCTGAGGAATCGGAGTTGGTCGGTTGCCGAGCCGAGGGTCTGGTCGATGGCCGTCAGCCGGGCCGCGTAGTGGGCCACCGGATACTCCGCGGTGACACCGATGCCGCCGTGCATCTGGATGGATTCCTGGGCGATGTGGCGTCCGGACCGGCCGATCTGCAGCTTGGAACGCGCGGCGACGACGGGATCCAGCCGGCCGTCGGTGATGCACATCGCCGCGTAGTAGTTCATGCTGCGGGCCAGCTCCAGCGACACGTACATGTCGGCCGCCCGCTGGGTGAGCGTCTGGAACGTCTTGAGCGGCACGCCGAACTGCTTGCGGCTCTTCAGATAATCGGTGGTCAGGCGCAGCGATTCCTCCATGGCGCCCACGGCTTCCGCGCACAGTGCCGAGGAATACCGGATCAATGCGGCGTGGATGTGTTCACTGACGTCGCCGCCGTCGCCGAGCTGTTGGGCCGGTGCGCCGTCGAACTCGATCTCAGCACCGCGCTGCCCGTCGAAGGTCCGGTAGGGATGTCGCGTCACGGCTGCGGCGTCGACGAGGAACAGACCAACCCCGCTGTCGGGGAGCGCCGCGGTGACCACCAGGATGTCGGCGGAGTCACCGGCCAGTACCGGGTTCTTTCGCCCGCTGATGCTCCACGAGTCACCGGATTTCGTTGCTCGGGTGGACAATTCGTCCATGCCCCGCAGGCCCTTCTCGGTATGCGCCAGGGCGAGCAGGCGGTCGCCGGCGGCGACGTCCTCCAGTAGCGCGCGCTGCTTCTCGTCGCCGAGTTCGGCGATGATCCCGCCGGGGATCAGCGCGGCCGCGGCCACCGGCTCCGGTGCCAGGCGACGGCCGATCTCGGTCATGACGATCATGATCTCGATCTGGCCGGACTCCTCGGGCTCGAATCCGAGCCCCAGGATGCCGATCTCGGCGAGCTGGCGCCACACCTCACGGCTGAAGCCCGGCCCGGAATCGATTGGGGCGTCGACGATCTTGTTGCGCTTCTCGGTGTCATAGCTGCGCGAGAACACCTCACGCGCGGTGTCGGCCAGCAGCTGCTGCTCTTCGGTTAGGTCAAAGTTCATGGCCGGCCCTCTCCGTAGTCAATGTCAGAGTCCCAGGATCGTCGAGGAGATGATGGTGCGCTGGACCTCGTTGCTGCCGCCGTAGATCGAGGTCTTGCGGTAGTTGAGGTACTTGGCGGCCGAATGCTGTGCCCACTGCGGGGATTCGATCGCGGCGCCGCCGTCGAACGGCAGCGCATCCGGCCCGGCGACCTCGACGAGGAGTTCGGTGACGGCCTGCTGCAGCTGGCTGCCGCGTAGCTTGAGGATCGACGACGCGGGGTTGGGCTTGCCGGTGCCCTCGTCGCCACTGACCCGCAGCTGGGTGAGTTCCAGTGCCAGCAGTTCGTTCTCGATCTCGGCGACCTTGGCGCCGAACAACGCGTCCTCGAGCAGGCTCCGGCCGCCGACCCGGGTCTGCGCGGCGCGCTCCTTGACTTCGGCGACCCACACCTTGATGGTGCCGACCCGCGCGATACCGTTGCGTTCGTTGGACAGCAGGAACTTGGCGTAGCTCCAGCCCTGGTTCTCCTCGCCGACGAGCTGGTCGACAGGTACCCGGACGTCTTCGAAGAACACCTCGTTGACCTCGTAGCTGCCGTCGATCAGTTTGATCGGCCGCAGGGTGATGCCTGGGGTGTTCATCTCGACGAGGATGAACGAGATGCCGGCCTGCTTCTTCGGCGCATCCGGGTTGGTGCGCGCGAGCACGAAGATCCAGTCGGCGTACTGACCCAGTGTGGTCCAGGTCTTCTGGCCGTTGATGATGTACTCGTCGCCGTCGCGTACCGCGACGGTGCGCAGGCTGGCCAGGTCCGAGCCCGCCTCGGGCTCGGAGAATCCCTGGCACCACCAGATGTCGAGGTTGGCCGTGGGCGGCAGGAAGCGCTCCTTGAGCTCCTGCGAGCCGAACTGGGCGATCACCGGACCGACCATGCTGGCGTTGAAGGCCAGCGGCTCCGGCACGCACGCCAGCCGCATCTCGTCGGCCCAGATCTGGCGCTGCAGCGGCGTCCAGTCCTTGCCGCCCCACTCGACGGGCCAGTTGGGGACGCCGAGGCCGGCCTTGTTCAGGATCCGCTGGGTCGTGATCGCGTCCTCCGGGTAGTTCAGGCTCTCGGTGCGGGCCCGTTCCCGGATCTCGGCGGGGATCTGGGTGGTGAAGAACTCGCGCAACTCGTCGCGGAACTTCGCGTCCTCGTCGCTCAGTGCCAATTTCACGAGCGCAACCTCAATTCGTTGTTACTCGACGATATCCACTGCACGTTATCGCAGCCCTACCAACCAGTCGGCAGGACCACCCCGATGAGGCCCGCGGCCCGCGCGGCGCGGGTGCCCGCTATTGTCAGGGCAGTCATACAGGGCTATCGCCCTACTAGTTGTGGTGAAGGGAGTCATCGGTGACCTCACCAGCGGCGGAACGCGGGCGCGAGGTACGTCAGCGGCTGCTCGCGGCGGCCGCCGTGCTGATCGGCGAACGCGGCTGGACAGCGGTGAGCACCCGCACGCTGGCCCAACGCGCCAACGTCACCCCGTCGGTCGTGCACTATCACTACCCCTCGGTGCAGGCTCTGCTGCGGGAAGCGGCCGTCACCGGCATGCGTGCGGTGGTCGCGGAGCTCGACACGTTTCTGGACGGTGCCGACGCCGCCGGAGACCTGGTCGAGGCGATGGTGGCGTCGGTGGCGTCGTATTCCGGTGCCGATCCGGCGTCGATGCTGTTCATCGAGGCATACCTGGCCGCCACCAGGGACGAGGTACTGCGCGAGCAGATCGCCGATGTGCTGCGCGGCCTGCGAGTCAACCTCGCTCGGCGGTTGGCGGATCGTGGGGTTGCAGATCCGGACGGCACCGCAGCGGTGTTGTTGGCCGCACTCGACGGTGTGCTGCTGCATCGGGGCCTCGGCAGCGGGATGGGCGGCGAGGCAGTCGCGATCACCCTGCGTCGGCTGGTCACCTGAAGAACTTCGGCAATGAGGCGAGCAGTTCGCCACCGCACGTTAGGAGATCACGTGAGTCAATGGAATCCGGGACGGCTGGTCCGCGCGTTGTTCCGCGCGCCAACCTGGCTCTACGACCATCGGCTGGGCTGGCTGCTCACCGGTCGACTGCTCTGTTTGACCCATGTCGGCCGGAAGTCGGGCCGGCACTACAAGACGGTGCTCGAAGTCGTCGGTAGACGCGGCGATGAGGTGTACGTCGTCGCCGGGTTCGGCCCATCGTCAGACTGGTATCGCAACATCCAGGCCAACCCGCCGGTCGAGGTCTCCAGCGGGCGGCGTCGGTTCACGCCGTCGTGGCGGCAACTGGATGCCGCCGAGGCAGCCACCGTGATCGCCGACTACGAGCGACGCAACGTGCTGATGACGCCGCTGGTGCGCTTGGGGCTGTCCAGACTCGTGGGCTGGCGCTACGACGGCACACCGGGGGCGCGGGACCGGCTGGTCGGGCAGCTTCCGCTGCTCGGGTTCCGGCCGGCCTGACGGTTCAGCCCCGGAAGCCGGGACCGCGCCTGCGCAGGTACCGCTCAAACTCGGCCGCCAGCGCGTCGCCGTCCACCTTCGACAGGGCCTCGTTCATGTCGACGTCGGCGTCACCCCGCTGCTCCAGGGAGGCCACGTATTCGGCGATCTCCTCGTCCTCGGCGGTCATCTCGGTGACCGCCTGCTCCCACTCCTCGGCCTGGATGGGCAGGTCGGCCAGCGGCACCTCGATATCGAGCACGTCCTCGACGCGACGCAGCAGCGCAACTGTGGCCTTTGGATTGGGCGGCTGTGACACGTAGTGCGGAACCGCGGCCCAGAACGTCACTGCGGGGATGCCGGCCGCCACACAGGCGTCCTGGAACACCCCGGCGATACCGGTCGGACCTTCGTAGCGAGTTTCCTCAAGGCCGAAGAACTTCGCCGAATCGGGGGAGTAGGCCGCACCCGACACGGGGACGGGCCGGGTGTGCGGCGTGTCGGCCAGCAGGGCCCCGAGGATCACGACGGTGTCCACGTTCAGCTTGTCGGCGATCGCCAGCAGCTCGGCGCAGAACGTGCGCCACCGCATGTTGGGCTCCACCCCGTGCATCAGCACGATGTCGCTGTTCGACCCCGGTGGCCGGCAGTGCGATATCCGCATCGACGGCCACACCAGTTCGCGGGTCACCCCGTCGACCTGCCGGATCACCGGACGGTTCACCTGGTAGTCGTAGTAGGCCTCGTCGTCGATCTCGATGAGCGTGTCGGCTTCCCAGATTGCATCCAGGTGCTCGAGAGCGTCACTGGCGGCGTCACCGGCGTCGTTCCACCCCTCGAAGGCCGCGACAATGATGGTGTTCTGCAATTCGGGCAGGTCCGGGCCTTTCGCGCCGCTGAAGTTCGACGGGGTCACGAGTTCAGCGTAAGGGGTGATCGGCTGCGGTGAGCCTTCTCGGAGCGACTGCTCCGCCGTGGGACCGGTGCCGACGAGGGCGGCGACAACACCGACGACGAAATACCTTCGCCTGAAAACTGGTTAACCTGAGTAACTATGGCGATGCCGGCCCGACGCGCCAACCGAGACGGATCGAGTTGAGCTGGGCGTCCAGCCGTCGGGCGACGACGTAGACTTTTCACCGTCGAGAGGCGTTGCAACGGTTCTCCGGCCCACGCCGGTGACCGCCACGCTCGGCAGAGTCAAGGACGCCTTCCGTAACGGAAGGAGCGTACGTGGACGCGACCACGGCGAGCGAAGCAACGGGAAATCGTTTCGAACCGAGCATCCGCCCCGACTGCACCGACGAACTCACCGCCGCGCTGCGCGAACGGATCGTGGTGATCGACGGCGCGATGGGAACGGCGATCCAGCGGGACCGGCCGGATGAGGCCGGCTACCGCGGTGAGCGGTTCAAGGATTGGCCGAGCGACCTGGTGGGCAACAACGATCTGCTCACGCTGACCCAGCCGCACATCATCGAAGGCATCCACCGGGAGTATCTCGAGGCGGGTGCGGACATCCTGGAGACCAACACCTTCAACGCGAACGCGGTCTCGCTGTCCGATTACGGCATGGCCGAGCTGAGTTACGAGTTGAACTACGCCGGCGCTGCCCTGGCCCGCAAGGCGTGCGACGAGTTCAGCACTCCGGACAAGCCCCGCTACGTCGCCGGAGCACTGGGCCCGACGACGCGGACCGCATCGATCTCGCCGGACGTCAATGATCCGGGTGCCCGCAACGTGTCCTACGACCAACTGGTCGCCGCCTACCTCGATGCCGCCAGCGGTCTGGTCGACGGTGGTGCCGACCTGCTCATCGTCGAGACGATCTTCGACACGCTCAACGCCAAGGCCGCGATCTTCGCCATCGAGACGCTGTTCGAGGACCGGGGCCGCCGCTGGCCGGTGATCATCTCGGGCACCATCACCGACGCTTCCGGGCGCACATTGTCCGGACAGGTCACCGAGGCGTTCTGGAACTCGATCCGGCACGCCAAGCCGCTGGCGGTCGGTCTCAACTGCGCCCTCGGCGCACCGGAGATGCGGCCGTATCTCGCCGAGGTTTCCCGCATTGCGGACACCTTCGTCTCCTGCTACCCGAATGCCGGCCTGCCCAACGCGTTCGGCGAGTACGACGAGTCCCCGAAGCGTCAGGCCGGATACGTCGAGGAATTCGCCGACGCCGGTCTGGTCAACATGGTCGGTGGCTGCTGCGGAACGACACCGGCGCACATCGCCGAGATCGCCAAGGTCGTCGAGGGCAAGCCGCCGCGGCCGGTGCCGCAGATCCCGGTGGCCACCCGGCTCGCCGGTCTGGAGCCGCTCAACATCACCGACGACTCCCTGTTCGTGAACATCGGCGAGCGCACCAACATCACCGGCTCCGCACGTTTCCGCAACCTGATCAAGGCCGAGGACTACGACACCGCCCTGTCGGTCGCGCTGCAGCAGGTCGAAGTCGGTGCACAGGTCATCGACATCAACATGGACGAAGGCATGATCGACGGCGTCGCCGCGATGGACCGGTTCACCAAGCTGATCGCGGCCGAGCCCGACATCAGCCGCGTTCCGGTGATGATCGACTCTTCCAAATGGGAGGTCATCGAGGCTGGCCTGAAGAACGTGCAGGGCAAGCCGATCGTCAACTCGATCTCCATGAAGGAAGGCGAGGAGAAGTTCATCCGCGAGGCCCGACAGTGCCGCAAGTACGGCGCCGCCGTCGTCGTGATGGCCTTCGACGAGCAGGGGCAGGCCGACAACCTTCAGCGCCGCAAGGAGATCTGTGGGCGGGCCTACCGGATCCTCACCGAGGAGGTCGGTTTCCCGGCCGAAGACATCATCTTCGACCCCAACTGCTTCGCGTTGGCGACAGGCATCGAGGAGCACGCGACCTACGGCATCGACTTCATCGAGGCCTGCGCCTGGATCAAGGAGAACCTGCCCGGCGTACACATCTCGGGCGGCATCTCGAATGTGTCGTTCTCGTTTCGGGGCAACAACCCGGTCCGCGAGGCGATCCACGCGGTGTTCCTGTTCCACGCCATCAAGGCCGGCCTGGACATGGGCATCGTCAACGCCGGCGCGCTGGTGCCCTACGACTCGATCGACCCCGAATTGCGGGACCGTATCGAAGATGTCGTGCTGAACCGTCGCCCGGATGCCGCCGAGCGCCTGCTGGAGATCGCCGAGCGATTCAACCAGTCGGAGAAGACAGAAGATCCGGCCGCGGCCGAGTGGCGCAGTCTTCCGGTCCGCGAGCGGATCACGCACGCCTTGGTCAAGGGCATCGACGCCCACGTCGACGCCGACACCGAGGAATTGCGGGCCGAGATCGCCGCCGGGGGCGGGCGCCCGATCGAGGTGATCGAAGGTCCGCTGATGGACGGCATGAACGTCGTCGGTGACCTCTTCGGTGCGGGCAAGATGTTCCTGCCGCAGGTGGTGAAGTCGGCCCGGGTGATGAAGAAGGCCGTCGCGTACCTGCTGCCCTACATCGAGGCGGAGAAGGCCGAGAACGGCACCACCGCCGCGAAGGACACCAACGGCACGATCATCATGGCGACGGTCAAGGGCGACGTCCACGACATCGGCAAGAACATCGTCGGAGTTGTCCTGCAGTGCAACAACTTCGAAGTGATCGATCTCGGTGTGATGGTGCCCGCGAGCAAGATCCTGGACGCGGCCAAAGAGCACAATGCCGACATCATCGGGCTGTCCGGCCTGATCACCCCGTCGCTGGACGAGATGGTCAACTTCGCCGCCGAGATGGAACGCGAGGGCCTGCAGATCCCCCTGCTGATCGGTGGGGCGACGACCTCGCGCGCCCACACGGCGGTCAAGGTTGCGCCACGCCGCAGCGGTCCGGTGGTCTGGGTCAAGGACGCCTCCCGCTCGGTGCCGGTCGCCGCGGCGCTGCTCGACGACAAGCAGCGCCCGGCCTTGCTGGAGGCCACCGAGAAGGACTACGCCTCGCTTCGGGAACGGCACGCGCAGAAGAATGAGCGGCCGATGCTCACATTGGAGAAGGCGCGCGCCAACCGGACGCCGATCGAGTGGTCCGGCTACACGCCGCCGGTGCCCGCCCAAGGGCTCGGGGTGCGGGAGTTTTTGGACTACGACCTGGCCGAATTGCGCGAGTACATCGACTGGCAACCGTTCTTCAATGCCTGGGAGATGAAGGGGCGCTTCCCCGACATCCTCAACAACCCGGTCTCGGGCGAGACGGCCCGCAAGTTGTACGACGACGCCCAGGAGATGCTCGACACCCTGATCAAGGAGAAGTGGCTGACCGCCAACGGGGTGATCGGGTTCTTCCCCGCGAACGCAGTCGGCGACGATATCGAGGTCTACACCGACGACACCCGCACCGAGGTGCTGACCACCTTGCACAACCTGCGCCAGCAGGGCGAGCACCGCGATGGCATCCCGAACCGGTCGCTGGGTGACTTCGTCGCGCCCAGGGAAACGGGCCTGCGGGATTACGTCGGCGCGTTCGCCGTCACCACGGGGCTCGGTAGCCACGTCAAGATCGCTGAGTTCAAGGCAGCCAACGATGACTACAGCGCGATCCTGCTGGAGTCGCTCGCCGACCGGCTGGCCGAGGCGTTCGCCGAACGGATGCACCAGCGGGTCCGCAAGGAGTTCTGGGGATATCAGCCCGACGAACAGCTGGACAACACCGCGCTGATCGAGGAGAAGTACGTCGGAATCCGTCCTGCCCCCGGCTACCCGGCGTGCCCGGAGCACACCGAGAAGGCGACGCTCTGGACCTTGATGGAGGTTCAAGAACGGACCGGCATCGAGCTCACCGAGTCGATGGCGATGTGGCCCGGCGCCGCCGTCAGCGGCTGGTATTTCTCGCACCCGCAGTCGCAGTACTTCGTGGTGGGCCGGTTAGCGCAGGACCAGGTCGCCGACTACGCCAGGCGTAAGGGCTGGACGCTGCCCGAAGCTGAGCGCTGGCTTGCGCCCAACCTCGGCTACAACCCGGAGGACTGAGCTCTAGTCCCGCCCAGCCACTCCGGACCCGGCCCGGAAGTACAGGTTGCCCCGGAACTGGAGCAGCAAGGCGATGGTCGCGGTCCAGCCGGTCTGGTGGCTGGCCCCCAGGCCTTTTCCGGTGTCCCCGTCGAAGTATTCGTGGAACGGGACCAGGTCACGCCAGTGCGGGTCGGTCTGGAAATACTCGTTGTCGCCGAACACCGCTCGCCGGCCGGTCTCGTCACGAACCAGGAGACCGGTGAGTTGCCGGGCCAATCGGTCGGCCACCACCTGCAGTGACACCGGTTCGGCCGAGCCCGCCGGATCAGGAATGCGATAGGTGTCGCCGAGGAACCGGGCGTAGGAATTGAGGGCTTGGACCAGAAGGAAGTTGGTCGGCAGCCAGACCGGCCCGCGCCAGTTGGAGTTTCCGCCGAACATCCGGCTGCGTGATTCGGCGGGCTGGTAGTCGACGACATAGTCCGCGCCGCCGACGTGATAGGTGTACGGGTGGTCGCGGTGGTATCGCGACAGGGAGCGAATGCCGTTGGCGGAGAGGAACTGTTGGGTGTCCAGCAGTCGCCGCAAGATCGGCGTCAGTCGATCCTGGTGGACGACCCCGATCATGAGGTGGGTGCCGTCACCGCCCGTCATCACCAACTGGACGTCGTCGTCGGTGTGCTCGTAGGTGCGCGCCAGCGCTTCGAGGCAGTCCCGCAGAGTCGATACGACCTCGGTTGCACTGGTGGGGATGGCGATCGCGGCGAACAGCGGAACGATCGCCTGGATGGAGAACACTTCCAGCGAACTGCTCGTGCCGTCCGGCATTTCGATGACGTCGTGATAGAAGTCCGTGTCGTCGTTCCAGAAGCTGACCCGATAGGTGCCCTTCTCCAGTGCGTTGGCGACCAGCCACGCATCCCACACCCAACGGCTGAACATGTCGGTGTAGCTCGGATCCTGTTGGGACAGCTCGATTGCCATCTCCAGGAGATGGAATATCAGTGCCGCCATCCACGCGGTGCCATCGACCTGAGCGAGTTGACCACCGGTGGGCAGTGGCTCGTCGCGGTCGAACACGCCGATGTTGTCCATGCCGAGGAATCCGCCCCCGAACACCCCTCGGTTGGTGTCGTCCTTCTGGTTGAGCCACCACATTGCGTTGAGCGTGGCCGACCGGTAGGCGGTAGCCAAGAAATCCCAGTCCCCGACACCGGTGCGAAGCTGATCAAGTTGGTAGATCTGCCAGGCCGCCCAGGCGTGCAGCGGCGGGTTGGTATCGCCGAATTTCCATTCGTAAGCCGGGATCTGGCCGTGCGGATGCTGTGCAGTGGAATCGTGCAGCACAAGTATCTGCGCTTTGGCGAACTCGGGATCGATCAGCGCCATGGCCAGGCAGTGGAACGCCAGGTCCCAGGCGGCGAACCAGGGGTACTCCCATGCGTCGGGCATCAGGATGATGTCGCTGACCGCGAAGTGTTGCCAGCTCTTGTTGCGCCCGGCCCAACGTTCGCGTGGCGGTGCGGGTTGTTCTGGATCGCCCTTGAGCCAGCGCCGCACCGCGTAGTTGTAGAACTGTTTGCACCAGAGCAGTCCGGCGAAGGCCTGACGTAGAACCAGCCGTTCGTCGTCGCTCAGGTCTGCCGCGGCGATATCGCGGTAGAACTCGTCTGCTTCGCGTTTGCGTTGCACCAGCACCGCATCGGCGCGGTCGTTCCCGGGGGTCGCGGCACCGGCCCCGAAATATACTGTGATGGTGAAGGTTTCACCGGGAGGAAGGATCGTCGAAACATGAGCGGCGACTTTGCTGCCCTCGGCCACATCGACAGCCTCGGCGATCCCATTGACGACGAAGTCATTGAACCCGTCCTTGGTGGTGGCCGATGCGTTCGTCGATCCGAACAACAGGCGATTGTTGGTCTCGTTCTCGCAGAATAGTAATCGCGGGACATCCTCGGCCGACGTCGAGACCGTGAACCATCGTTGCCCGAGCTTCGGGTGCCAGGTGCGTGCTGCACCGGCACCGCAGTTGGTGATCCGCGGCCGTCGCCGGTCCGGGTCCCATGACCAGGTGTTGCGATACCACAGCTGGGGCAGTACGTGGATCGGTGCGCAGTCCGGCCCTCGGTTGGTGACCGTGATCCGGCAGTACACGTCTTCGGGACCGTCCTTGGCATAGGCCACCTCGACATCGAAATAGCGTTGGTCCAGCCATTGTTGGCGCAGGGCGTCGAACAGTTCGTACTCGTCGTCGTCGGGCCCACGCTGCTGATTGGTGTGCAGCAGATCTGCGTAGGGGAATGCGGCTTGCGGGTACTTGTAGACCATCGACGCATAAGCATGTGAGGGCAGGTTGTCGGTATAGAACCAGTAGTCCTTGACGTCCTCGCCGTGATTGCCCTCTTCGTTGGCCAGCCCGTAGGGCCGCTCCTTGAGGACGGTGTCGTTTCCGTTCCACAGCGCGACGCTCAGGCAGATGGTCTGCTCGTCATCGCACCAGCCGGCCAGGCCGTCCTCACTCCACCGGTAGGCGCGGCTGTGGGCGTCGGCGAACGGGAAGTAGGCCCAGGCATCACCATCGGCGCTGTAGTCCTCCCGGACGGTGCCCCATGCTCGCTCGCTCAGGTAGGTTCCCCAGCGCCGCCATGGCGCCGTCCCGGCGTTGGCCTCGTCGAGGCGTCTGCGTTCGGCGGTGCTCACTTCTTCGCTGGCAGCCAAGGCTGATGCCAGGCCGGGTATCCGGCCAACAGTGCGTCGGCTCGCGACGGTCCCCACGAGCCCGGCTGGTAGACCTCGACCGGCGGCGGAGATTCTAGGAGCGGCTCCATTACTCGCCAGGTCTCCTCGACGGCGTCCTCCCGGATGAACTGGCTGGAGTTGCCTTGCATGGCATCGGAGAGGAGGCGCTCGTAGGGTTCGGGGGGTGCGTCTGCCATTTCATCGGCGAACACCAGGCAGAGGTTTACGGCGCGGGTGGCGTCGGCTCCGCTTTCCTTGGCCTGCAGGACCAGATCGACGCCGGCATCCGGGTCGATCCGGAAGATCAGCTGGTTGGACTCCTCGGCCGGCGGCAGAAACGGCAGTGGTGGCGGCCGCTTGAAGATCACCCGAATCTCGGTAGCCCGCACCGGAAGAGCTTTACCGGCCCTGATGAAGAACGGCACCCCCGACCAGCGCCAGTTGTCGATGTACAACTTCAGCGCCGCGAAGGTTTCGGTTTGGGAGTTGGGTGCTACACCGTCGACGTCCAGGTACCCCGCGTACTGGCCGCGCACATAGTGGCTGGGGTCGGCGGGACGGATGCACTTGAACAGCTCGACCCGCTTGTCCCGGAACCCGTCTGGCCCGCCGCTGGACGGTTCGGCAGCGATCAGTCCGATCAGTTGCAGCAGGTGATTCTGCACCACATCGCGCAACGCCCCGACCGGGTCGTAGAAGCGGCCGCGATCGGCCACGTCGAAGTTTTCGGCCATCGTGATCTGTACAGCTTCGATCCGGTCGCGATTCCACAGCGGCTCGATGATCGAGTTGGAGAACCGGATGTAGCGGATGTCCATCGCCGGTTCCTTGCCCAGGAAGTGGTCGATGCGGTAGATCTGCCACTCCTGCAGGTGGGCACTCAACTGGTCGTTGAGCGCCTTGGCTGACGAAAGATCATGCCCGAATGGCTTTTCCACCACGACCCTGGCGTTTGCGGTGAGGCCGGCGCTGGCAAGGCCGTCCACCACCCGGCCGAACAGCGACGGCGGGATCTCCAGGTAGAACACCGGACTGGAGCAACCGCTGATCGCCTCGGCGACCTTGTCGTAAGTTGCCGTGTCGGCGAAGTCGCCGGACACCATCGACAGCCGGGCCGCGAACCTTGCGAACACGTCGTCGTCCACCGCCTCGCCGGTGGCCTCGATAGCGGCTCTGGCGTGCTGGCGCAGGACGTCAGCCGACCAGTCGTCGAGCGCGACTCCGACGACGGGGCAGTCGAGCAGCCCACGCCGCTCGAGGCGGTACAGCGACCGGAACGTCATCTTCCTGGCCAAGTCACCGGTGATGCCGAAGATGACCAATACGTCGGCGGCAACGTTGTTGGGAGTATCCATCGACATCACTTCTTTTCGGCGTGGCCGCCGAATTCGCTGCGCATGGCCGAGCAGATCTGGTCGGCAAAACCGCCGAGCTGACGAGACTGGAAGCGTTCGTAGAGCGCAGTGGTGATGACCGGGGCCGGGATCCCTTCGTCAACCGCGGCGAGCACGGTCCAGCGTCCCTCGCCGGAATCGGACACCCGCCCGGAGAACTCGTCGAGGTTCGGCGATGCGGCGAACGCGTCGGCGATGAGATCTACCAGCCAGGAGCCGACCACCGACCCGCGCCGCCACACTTCGGCGACTTCGCCGACGTTGATGTCGTACTGATAGGCCCACGGATCGCGCAGCGGAGTGGTTTCGGCATCGACTTCTTTGTTGGCGCGGCCGGATTGTCCGGCGTTGGCGTGCTTGATGATGCTCAACCCCTCGGCGATGGCCGCCATCATTCCGTACTCGACACCGTTGTGAACCATCTTCACGAAGTGACCGGCGCCGTTGGGACCACAGTGCAGGTAGCCCTCGGGAGCGGTTCCGCCCGCGTCCGCCGGCCGGTTCGGGGTGGGTTCGGCGGTGCCGGCCCCCGGTGCAATGGTCTTGAAGATCGGATCTAGCCGGGCGACCACGTCGGGTTCCCCGCCGATCATCAGGCAGTAGCCGCGCTCCAGGCCCCACACGCCGCCACTGGTACCGCAATCGACGTAGTGCACGCCTTGCTCGGAGAGCTTCTGTGCCCGGGTGATGTCGTCGCGGTAGTACG
Source organism: Mycolicibacterium sp. CBM1 (assembly GCF_054073305.1). NCBI lineage: Bacteria > Bacillati > Actinomycetota > Actinomycetes > Mycobacteriales > Mycobacteriaceae > Mycobacterium > Mycolicibacterium sp. CBM1. The sequence goes on from NZ_JBSXPP010000018.1 coordinate 39,348, forward strand.
AATTACCGCCGTCGATCACGGTGTCCCCGGCCGCAAGCAGCCCGACAAGGTCGTCGAGGGTCGCGTCGACGATCCCGGCGGGCAGCATCAACCAGATCGAACGGGGGCCCGCCAGCTTGCCGACGAACTCTTCGAGGCTCGCGGCGCCGGTGGCGCCTTCGCTTTCCAGTTCGCTGACTGCGGCCGGGTTGACGTCGTAGACGACACAACTGTGCCCGTCGCGCATCAACCGCCGGACCAGGTTCGCTCCCATCCGTCCCAAGCCGACCATGCCGAGCTGCATCGCGTCCCCTTTGGTTGTGTGGTGGCTGATGCTGCCCACCCTAGTGATCCGGTGCAGCGGCCTCGCTGGATTCGAAGTCAGCGCATGTCGCGTGGCACAATCGTGGACGTGCGAGCGGTCTTGTGGGATATGGACGGCACCCTCGTCGACTCCGAAAAGCTGTGGGACGTCGCAATCAACGAGCTGTACGCCCGCCACGATCGGGTGCTGGCACCCGAGGTCCGTGAGGCGACGGTCGGCGGTTCGGCGGAGGGCGTGATCCGTATCGTGTTCGACGACCTCGGTCTGGAGCCGGACCCGCGCCGGATGGCGGAGGTTACGGACTGGATACACGACTACGTCGCAGATCTGTTCACGACCGGGCTGCCATGGTGTGCTGGAGCCAGGGAGCTGCTCGACGCCCTCCTGGACGCGGGCGTCCCGATGGCGCTGGTGACCAACACTCGCAGGCAGTTGACCGAGAATGCGCTCAATAGTATTGGGAGGCATTACTTCTCGGTCACGGTCTGCGGTGACGAGGTAACCCATGGGAAGCCGGCTCCGGATATCTATCTGCGCGCCGCCGAACTGCTCGGCCTGCGGGCGGGCGATTGCCTGGCGATCGAGGATTCGACCACCGGCACCGCCGCTGCCGAAGCGGCGGGGTGCCCGGTACTGGTGGTACCCAACGAGGTCGAGGTGCCGCTCAGCTCGCGCCGGCGGCACGTTTCGTCGCTCAGCGGTCTGGGCATCCCGCAGCTGCGAGAGGTCTACGCGGACCTGCAGTTCGGTGTTGGTGAGCGGTCGGCCTGACCTCCTCGCCGATATCGGCGGTGTTACGGCTGTGACTGTGCAATCGTAGTTGCCACCAGGTTTCGCAGAGTTGCGGAAAGGACGCCTCATGGCCGGCCAAGGACCCACCAGTGACTCACCCACAGGGCTGGAGGACGAAGACTTCTCATCGGGCGGCACGGCGGTCCGGATAGCCTCGGTAGCCGCGTTGGGCGGTCTGCTCTTCGGTTACGACAGCGCGGTCATCAATGGCGCCGTCGACTCGATCCAGGAAGATTTCGGCATCGGCAACGCCGAGCTCGGCTTCGCCGTGGCCTCGGCGTTGCTGGGGGCCGCCGCCGGCGCGATGTCCGCCGGCCGGATCGCCGACCGGATCGGCCGCATCTCCGTCATGAAGATCGCCGCGGTCTTCTTCCTCGTCAGTGCGTTCGGCACGGCGCTGGCACCCAACGTGGTGACCGTCGTCATCTTCCGGATCGTCGGCGGTATCGGCGTCGGCATCGCGTCTGTGATCGCCCCGGCCTACATCGCCGAAACGTCCCCGCCGCGCATTCGCGGTCGGCTGGGCTCGCTGCAGCAGCTTGCGATCGTGTCCGGCATCTTCCTGTCCTTCGTGGTGAACTGGATCCTGCAGAACATCGCCGGCGGCCCCAACAAGGAACTGTGGTTGGGGCTCGACGCGTGGCGGTGGATGTTCCTGGCGATGGCGCTGCCGGCCATCCTCTACGGGGCGCTGGCGTTCACCATCCCGGAGTCACCGCGGTATCTGGTTGCCAGCCATAAGATTCCCGAAGCGCGTCGCGTGCTGTCGATGCTGCTTGGCGAGAAGAACCTCGAGATCACCATCAGCCGCATCCAGCAGACGCTGGAGCGCGAGGACAAGCCCTCGTGGCGGGATCTGCGTAAGCCGACCGGTGGGCTCTTCGGCATCGTCTGGGTCGGCTTGGGACTGTCGATCTTCCAGCAGTTCGTCGGCATCAACGTGATCTTCTACTACTCCAACGTGCTGTGGCAGGCGGTCGGGTTCGATGCCGATCAATCGGCGATTTACACCGTGATCACCTCGGTGGTCAACGTGGCGACCACCCTGATCGCGATCGCGCTCATCGACAAGATCGGCCGCAAGCCGCTGCTGCTCATCGGCTCGTCCGGGATGGCGGTCACGCTGATCACGATGGCGTTCATCTTCGCCAATGCGGCGGTCGGTCCCGACGGCAACCCAAGCCTGCCCGGCGCGTCCGGCGTCATCGCGCTGATCGCGGCGAACCTCTTCGTCGTCTCATTCGGGATGTCCTGGGGTCCGGTGGTGTGGGTCCTGCTCGGCGAGATGTTCCCCAACCGCATCCGGGCGGCCGCCCTGGGTCTGGCCGCTGCCGGACAGTGGGCGGCGAACTGGCTGATCACCGTCACGTTCCCCGGGCTGCGGGAGCATCTGGGCCTGGCCTACGGGTTCTACGGGCTGTGCGCGGTCCTGTCCGGGCTGTTCGTGTGGAAGTGGGTCATGGAGACCAAGGGTGTGTCGTTGGAGGACATGCACGCCGAACTGCTGCACGAGGACAAACCGGCCCGCGCCTGAGCCCGGACCGGTACTGCTGCCATGGCCACCGATGCGACATCTGGCAGGCGCTGCGGTCGATCACGGTCGAGGCGGCCGGGCAGATCTTCGAAGAGGATCGCAAGGGCACGCTGGAGCCGGGCAAGCTGGCCGACCTGGTGATCCTCGACGCCAACCCGCTGACCGTCGAGACCGACGCGCTGCTCGACATCGCGGTGGTGGAAACTCTCAAAGAGGGTCGCAGAGTCTACCGCGCCGCCTGACCTACGGCACGTCGGTGTACCGCCAGCTCGCCCCGGTGTTGGAGAACGTGAACCCGTTGCCGGTCTGTTCGCTGAGACACGCGATACCGACTTCCTGCTGGGCGTTGCACCGGAATCCTGCGGCGGCCAGAATCTTGTTGAACGGCAAGGTCTTCGACGCGCCGGTCGGTGAGGTGAACTGATCGGCGGCCACCGCGGCGAACTGCGGCTCGCCCTGGGTGCGGACGACGATCGCGTTCGGTGTGGAGCTCTGGCCGGCATCGTCGGTGACGCGCTGCGGGGCGCCTTTGATCCCGATGCCCGAGGATCCTGAACTCGACCGGCAGCCGGCCCAGGTCCGGGGCACGATCACGCAGCGCCAGCTGCCGCTCGGACTGGTGAAGTAATAGCCGGCCACGTTGTCGTCGGTTCGCGCGTAATAGTCGAAGGCGTTGACCAATTTGTCATTGCTGGGACGGGTCGCGGACGTCGAAGGCGCTGGTGGGGGAGTTTGCTGGCTGGTGTCGTCGGTGGTGACGATCGGATTGGAGCACGCGGCCACTGTCAGCCCGGCGAGCGCCGCGCACACGATCGGCCTGAATCCCTGCACAGGAGCGCAGCCTAGTCGCGCGGGGGAAACCGCCGTGACGGCGCGTCGGCCCGCATGGAACAATCGCAGGCCGTGAAGACCTTCGAGGAGTTGTTCGCCGAACTGGGGGAGCGGGCCCGTACCCGTCCCGAGGGCAGCGGCACCGTAGCCGCACTCGATGCGGGCGTGCACACCCTGGGCAAGAAGATCCTCGAAGAGGCCGGTGAGGTATGGCTGGCCGCCGAACACGAGACCGACGAGGCCCTCGCCGGAGAGATCAGTCAGCTGCTGTACTGGACGCAGGTGCTAATGCTGGCCCGCGGGCTGACCCTCGACGACATCTACCGGAAGCTGTAGGTCGCTGCCATGTTGCGCGTTGCAGTCCCCAACAAGGGCGCGCTGTCCGAACCGGCCGCCGAGATCCTGTCCGAGGCCGGGTACCGCCGGCGGACCGACCCCAAGGATCTGACCGTCATCGATCCGGTCAACGGCGTCGAGTTCTTCTTCCTCCGGCCCAAGGACATCGCCATCTACGTCGGGTCCGGGCAGCTCGACTTCGGCATCACCGGCCGCGACCTGGCCGCCGAATCCGACGCCCCGGTCAGCGAACGACTGGCGCTGGGCTTCGGGTCATCCAGTTTTCGTTACGCCGCACCGGCCGGCCGGCAGTGGTCGGTGGCCGACCTCGCGGGCAAGCGAGTCGCCACCGCCTACCCGAACCTGGTCCGGAAAGACCTGACCGGCAAGGGAATCGAAGCAACGGTCATCCGGCTCGACGGCGCCGTCGAGATCTCGATCCAGCTCGGTGTCGCCGATGCGATCGCCGACGTGGTGGGTTCGGGTCGCACGCTGAGCCTGCACAACTTGACGGCATTCGGTGAGCCGCTGTGTGATTCGGAAGCGGTGCTCATCGAGCGGGCCGGTAACGGCGACGACTCCAACCGGCGGGCGCGTGACCAGCTCGCGGCACGCGTGCAGGGCGTGGTGTTCGGGCAGCAGTACCTGATGCTGGACTACGACTGCCCGCGTTCGGTGCTCGAGCGTGCCACCGCGGTCACACCGGGACTGGAGTCGCCGACCATCGCACCGCTCGCGGACGCGGACTGGGTAGCGGTCCGCGCCCTGGTGCCGCGCCGCGACGTCAACGCGATCATGGACGAGCTCGCGGCGATTGGCGCGAAGGCGATTCTGGCCTCCGACATCAGGTTCTGCCGCTTCTGATTGTTCCGTTGCCGGCTACGGGCGGGTGTTAGCGTCCTTGATGACGACACCGCTCGAAGGGCTGCCATGAACTACGTGCTTCTCGCTCTGCTGTTCGCGCTCCTCATCGGCATAGTCGCGGGGCTGCGTGCGATGACGCCGCTGGCCGTGCTGGCTTGGGGTGCGATGCTGGGCTGGATCAATCTCGCCGACGCCCCTCACGGCGCGTGGTCGTCGTGGCTGGGCAACGTCATCGCGGTCATCGTGTTGACCATTCTCGCGCTCGGCGAACTCGTCACCGATCAGCTGCCGAAGACCCCCAGCCGTCGGGTGCCGGCGCAGTTCGGGGCGCGGCTCGTGATCGGTGGGTTGGCCGGGGCGGTGATCGGCACGCCGTTTGGTCACATCTTCAGCGGCATCGGCGCCGGCATGATCGGTGCGGTGCTCGGCACGATGGGAGGCGCGCTGGTCCGTGGCGCGCTCGCGGCGAAGTTCGGTAAGGACCGGCCTGCCGCACTGATCGAGGATGCCGTCGCGATCGTCGGCGGTCTGGTCATCGTGTACCTCGCCGGGGTGAGCCTGGCATGACAGCCCCGGGCGGGAGAGACGCGACCCGGGAATCGACTCACTACGACGCGATCATCGTCGGCGCCGGGCAGGCCGGCCCGCCGCTGGCCGGTCGGCTCACCGCCGCGGGGCAGCGTGTCGCGGTGGTCGAGCGCAAACTGGTCGGCGGAACGTGCGTCAACTCCGGCTGCATCCCGACCAAGACGTTGGTGGCCAGTGCGCACACCGCACACACCGCCCGCCGCGGCGCCGAGTACGGAGTGTCCACCGGTGAGGTGAGTGTCGACATGGCGAAAGTCAAGGCGCGCAAGGACGAGATCATGCTCGGCGATCGCAGCGGCGTCGAGTCGTGGCTCGAAGGGATGCCGGGCTGCACCCTGCTCCGTGGGCACGCCCAGTTCGAGGACCCGCACACCCTGCGCATCGGCGACGACCTCATCCGAGGCGACCGGATCTTCCTCAACGTCGGTGGCCGCGCCGTCGTGCCGGACCTGCCGGGCCTTGCCGACATCGACTACCTGACCAACGTCGGCATCCTGGACCTCGACGTCCTGCCCGAGCACCTGGTGATCGTCGGGGGCAGCTACATCGGGCTGGAGTTCGCCCAGATGTACCGCCGGTTCGGGGCCAAGGTGACCGTGCTGGAGCGCGGCCCGCGGATCACCCCGCGGGAGGACGAGGACGTCGCTGCGGCGATCGCCGACATCCTCACCGGCGAAGGCATCACCATCGTCACCGGTGCGGACAGGCTGCGGTTTACTAAGCGGGGCAACGGTTTCGATGTGGTTGCGCGGGACGGTGCAGCGCCGATAGCCGGCTCGCACCTGCTGGTCGCGGTGGGCCGTCAACCCAATACCGACGATCTGGGGCTCGACCGCGCCGGCGTCGAGGTCGACGGTCGCGGCTACATCGCGGTCGACGACCAGCTGCGCACCAGTGCCGAGCACATCTGGGCGATGGGTGACTGCAACGGCAAGGGTGCCTTCACCCACACCTCCTACAACGACTTCGAGATCGTGGCCGCCAACCTCCTCGACGACGATCCCCGCCGGGTCAGTGACCGGGTGCCCACCTATGCCCTCTACATCGACCCGCCGCTGGGCCGGGCCGGCATGACCGTCAGCCAGGTCCGGGCCTCGGGTCGGCGTGCGCTGCTCGGCAAGCGGCCGATGACCAGGGTTGGCCGGGCGGTGGAAAAGGGTGAGACGCAAGGCTTCATGCAGATCGTCGTCGATGCCGACACCGAAGAGATCCTCGGTGCCGCCATCCTCGGCGTCGGCGGCGACGAGGTGATCCATTCGATCCTCGACATCATGTCCGTCAAGAAGCCCTATACCGCGATCTCACGCACCATGCACATCCACCCGACGGTCAGCGAGCTGGTCCCGACGATGCTGCAGGAGATGACTCCGCTGTCCTGAGCGCCGGCCGGCCTGCCGCCGGCTGCCTTGTCAGCGGCGCTGCACCAGCAGGGTCTGGGCGGTGGTGCCGATGAACCCGTCACGGTCGAAGATCTCCGCGGTGGTCACCCCCACCCCGTCCGGTCCTATCGAGCCGCGTGCCCGCAGGGCGAAATCACTGCCCGTCGGCAGCCGGTGCACATGCAGCGTGGTATCGGTGTTCATGTACACGAACTGTGCCGGATCCAATGCTGCGCCAACGCCATTGGCGGAATCGGCCACCATCGTCAAGCGCTGTAGCGCGGTAGTGGGCTCATCGTCGACCAATCCGACTTCCGGCGCCATCCAGTACACGGTCGCGCCGGCCGACCGGTCGTTCTGGGGGCGCCACTGCACCGAGTCGATGTAGCCGCCGGCGTCCTTCCAGTGCAGTTCCAGTGGCGCGGTGGGGCCTTCGACGAGCGGCGGATAGCGGTCGGTGGCGGCATCGGCGGTGTCGGAGGTCGCCAGCGCCCAGGCGCTCACGCGTGCGACCGGGCGATCCGCCGACATCTCGGCCGACAGCAGCGAGATCCGGCTGCCGGGCCGGTCGACTTTGGTCTGCACCCGCACCTCGGTCACCGGGATCGCACCCAGGATGTCGAGAGTCAGGCGTCCTATGCGCAGCCCGGCAGGCAGCCGCTCCTCGATGGCCTTGGTCAGTAATGCCAGAGGTGGTGAGCCGTGCTGGATTTCCGGTGTCCAGTTGCTGCGGGTGCAGTCGGTGGACATGAAGACCTGCGCGTCACCGTCGCTGCCGAGGCGCCGGTAGTAGCACGCGCTCACGCGGTGGGCTCCCCGAGCTGTTCGGGCCAGCCGGGATAGGGCGGCGGGGTGCCCCCGTACGCCGGGCACATCGACTGGTGGCTGCACCAGTCACAGAGACGTGACGGGTTGGGTCGGAAATCGCCTGTGGCACCGGCTGATTGGATGGCCCGCCAGATGGCCATCAGGGTCTTCTCGAAGCGCAGCAACTCGTCGAGGTCGGGGGTGTAGTCCAACAGCTGGCCGTCGGCGAGATAGATCAGCCGCAACCTGGTGGCCAATACCTCTCGCGATCGCAACAGTGCGACTGCGTAGAACTTCATCTGGAACAGTGCCTTGAACTCCGCGAGCGCCCGGGCCGCCGGCGGTGCCTTACCGGTCTTGTAGTCGACGACGCGCAGCTCCCCGGTGCTCGCGACGTCGATACGGTCGACGAATCCGCGCAGCAGCGTGCCGTCTGCCAGTTCGACTTCGATGCGCTGCTCACAGCTTTGCGGGTCGAACCGAGTCGGATCCTCGAGCCGGTAATAGCCGGTGAGCAGCGACCGGGCCTCCGCCAGCAGCTGCGCGCGCTGGTCCGGCGCCAGTCCCTCGGCGAAATCCGGGTGCTCGGCCAGCACCCGATCCCACGCCGGGCCCACTAAGGACAGCGCCGCATCCGGGATCCGCTGCACGGCCGGCATGCCGTAGAGCTGCTCGAGGGCGGCATGCACCACCGAGCCGCGCAGCTGAGCCGTGGACGGCGGCTCGGGCAACCGGTCGATGGCGCGGAAGCGGTACAGCAGGGGGCACTGTTTGAAATCGGCGGCGCGCGACGGCGACAGTGCGGGCCGCCGTTGTTGAATCTGCTCGGCGTCGGCCGCCTCCATCACCTGCGACACCGTCACCGAGCCCATGGCGCAAGCCTAGGGCGGCGGACCGACAAGCGGATGGCGCGCGGCGCGGCGAGTCCGCTATGGCAGGCTGAACGCCTGTGACCGACCAGCCCGCCCCACGTAGCACCGGCCCCTTCGTCATCGGGGACCGTGTTCAGCTCACCGACCCCAAGGGCCGTCACTACACGATGATCCTCACCCCGGGGGCGGAGTTCCACACCCATCGCGGCGCGATCGAACACGACACGGTGATCGGTCTGCCCGAGGGCAGCGTGGTGAAGTCCACCAACGGCGACGCCTTCCTGGTGCTGCGGCCGCTGCTCATCGACTACGTGCTGTCGATGCCGCGCGGCGCGCAGGTCATCTACCCCAAGGACGCCGCGCAGATCGTCCACGAGGGGGACATCTTCCCCGGCGCGCGGGTGCTGGAGGCCGGAGCGGGTTCCGGCGCGCTGACCTGCTCGCTGCTGCGCGCGGTGGGACCCGGCGGCCGGGTGATCTCCTACGAACTGCGCGACGACCACGCCGTACACGCCCAGCGCAACGTCGAGACGTTCTTCGGCGAGACCCCGGCCAATTGGCAACTGATCATCGGCGACATCGTCGACTCCCGTCTCGACGAGGCCTCGGTCGACCGGGTGGTGTTGGACATGCTGGCGCCCTGGGATGTGCTCGACACCGTTGCGCGGCTGCTGATTCCCGGTGGCGTGCTGATGATCTACGTGGCCACCGTGACGCAGCTGTCCAAGACGGTGGAAGCGCTGCGCGAACAGCAGTGCTGGACCGAACCGAGGGCGTGGGAGACGCTGCAGCGGGGCTGGAACGTCGTCGGACTGGCGGTGCGCCCCCAGCACAACATGCGGGGCCACACGGCGTTTCTGATCTCGGCGCGCCGGCTGGCTCCTGGAACGGTCACCCCGGCGCCGCTGCGGCGCAAACGCCTCGCGCCCTAGCCAGTCCCTGGCGGCGTCGTTTCAGTCGTCGTCACTGCGGTGCAGGCCCCGGCGTGCCGCCAGGAGCTCGATCTCCGGGCGGGCGGCGACCATCCGCTCGGCGGCGTCGAGCACCTCGACGACATGCGCGCGATCACCGGCCACCACCGACACGCCGATACCGGCCCGCCGGTGCAGCTCGGGCGAGCCGGTCTCGGCGGCGGAGACAGTGAACCGCCGGCGCAGTTCGGCGACGATCGGGCGCACCACGGCCCGTTTCTCCTTCAGCGAGTGGACGTCACCGAGCAGGACGTCGAACTCCAGCCAGCCGATCCACATTCAGGGAGTCGGGGTCGGCGTGGCGGTTTGCGCCGGCGTGGGCCCCGGGCTCGCCGGAGCGGGACCGGCCGATGGTTCACCGGCGGGGCCGGGACTGGCTGCGCTGGCACCGCGGGCGTTGCCGAAGGCCAGCAGCATGTCGGCGGTCTGGTGAGACAGCTGCCAACCGGTGCCGACGCGGCGGAACTCCATCGGGAACGTGAACCCGCCGGGGTTGGCGGGATTCGACGTGGTGACGTTGACGGTGGCCAGGGCGTCGTTCGGGCGCCGGTCCGACCAGCGCAGCTCGGAGGCTCTGAACGTCAGCGGGGTGAATCCGCCGTCGCGCAGCGCGGCGGCGAACTTGTCGATCGTGGTGGCGTCGTCGGGTGTGGCCGCCTCTACCAGAGAGAGTTTGTCGGCACCCTTGACGGCAGGATCGGCCAGCCGATAGAGCACATCGGTCAGCGCCTCGGGAGCCGGCAGGGTAGCGGCGCCGTCGGCCGGGGGTGCCAGCGCGGTCGAGGACTCCTCGATCGGGCTCGGCGCGGCCTTCGGCTCGTTGTCATCAGAACACCCGGACAGGCTGAGCGCCGCCACGATCGTGGCGGCGCTCAGGACCGTGAACAGTGTGTGACGCATCCAGCGGCGGCTCAGCAGCGTCCTCAGCTAGCCGAGGACAGCAGGGACAGTGCCGATGCCTTGGTCACCTGCCAGCCGGTCGGGCTGGGTCCGGCGATGAACTCGACGGGCTGGCTCGCGGTGGCACCGGTCGCCGCCGTCGCTGTGACGTTGGCCGTCGCGACCGGACCCTCCTGGTCGATGTCGGCCACGGTGAACGTCAGCGGGAACAGGCCCTTGGCGGAGGCGTTGCCGAAGGCCCGGTCAGCGGTGATGCCCTCGATGCGGCCCAGTCCGCCCTGGATGTAGGAGGCCTTGGCGCCGGAGAACGAGCCGCCGCCCTGCAGGGCGTCGAGGGTGGCAACCAGCTGGCTCTGGAGCTCGGGAGCCGGTGTCTGCGGCATCGGCACACCGAAGACGACGGGCTGCACGGCCGGCGATGCCACTGGCGAGCTGAATGCAACCGAGGTCACACCGGCGGCTGCGCCCCCGATGATCGTGGCGGCTGCAACGCCCGTGGCGAGGAGTTTCAGGGTCACGGTTGTCCTTTCGATCGGACCGACTCACTAAGTAGGCTAACAGTGTTGCCAGTGTGTCGAAATTCCTTGAGCGCACATGATCGTCGTCTGCCCGGTAGCGTTGAGGTATCCACCGCACCAACTCTCGGTGTGGGAAAGGAGCGCAACATGAGTGAGGCACAAGAGCCACGACTGTCCAGCGAAGATGCTGCCGAACTGGAGGAGCTGCGCCGCGAGGCGGCGGTACTGCGCGAGCAGCTCGACAACGCCGCCGGAGCGCAAGGACTGCGCGGAACCCGGGACGTCCACCAGCTCGAGGCGAGGATCGACTCGCTGGCCGCGCGCAACGCCAAGTTGATGGACACCCTCAAGGAAGCGCGCCAACAGCTCCTCGCACTGCGTGAAGAAGTGGACCGGCTCGGTCAACCGCCGAGCGGCTACGGCGTGTTGCTGGGCTCCCACGAGGACGACACCGTCGACGTGTTCACCTCCGGCCGCAAGATGCGGCTGACGTGCTCGCCCAACATCGACGTGAAGGCGCTCAAGCAGGGCCAGACCGTGCGCCTCAACGAGGCTCTGACCGTCGTGGAAGCCGGCAACTTCGAAGCGGTCGGAGAGATCTCCACGCTGCGCGAGATCCTTGCGGACGGTCATCGCGCGCTCGTGGTCGGCCACGCCGACGAGGAGCGCATCGTGTGGCTGGCCGAGCCGCTGGTCGCCGTCGAGGATCTGCCCGTCGACGTCGCCGAGGATGTCGACGACGACCTGCGGCCGCGCAAGTTGCGTCCGGGCGACTCGCTATTGGTCGACACCAAGGCCGGCTACGCGTTCGAGCGCATCCCCAAGGCCGAGGTTGAGGATCTCGTGCTCGAAGAGGTGCCCGATGTCTCCTACCACGACATCGGCGGCCTGACCCGCCAGATCGAACAGATCCGCGACGCCGTCGAGCTGCCGTTTCTGCACAAGGAGCTCTATCGGGAGTACTCGCTGCGCCCGCCCAAGGGTGTGCTGCTCTACGGCCCGCCGGGCTGCGGTAAGACCCTGATCGCCAAGGCCGTCGCGAACTCGCTGGCCAAGAAGATGGCCGAAGTGCGCGGTGATGATGCCCGCGAAGCGAAGTCGTACTTCCTCAACATCAAGGGCCCCGAGCTGCTGAACAAGTTCGTCGGCGAGACCGAGCGGCACATCCGGTTGATCTTCCAGCGCGCACGGGAGAAGGCGTCCGAGGGGACACCCGTCATCGTGTTCTTCGACGAGATGGATTCCATCTTCCGGACCCGTGGCACCGGTGTGAGTTCGGACGTGGAGACCACCGTCGTTCCCCAGTTGCTGTCGGAGATCGACGGCGTCGAGGGACTGGAGAACGTCATCGTCATCGGCGCCTCCAACCGCGAGGACATGATCGACCCGGCGATCCTGCGGCCCGGCCGCTTGGACGTCAAGATCAAGATCGAGCGCCCGGATGCCGAAGCGGCACAGGACATCTTCAGCAAGTACCTCACCGAGGACCTGCCGCTGCATGGCGACGACCTCACCGAGTTCGGCGACGACCGCGGTGCCTGCATCAAGGCGATGATCGAGAAGGTCGTCGACCGGATGTACGCCGAGATCGACGACAATCGTTTCCTGGAGGTCACCTACGCCAACGGCGACAAGGAGGTCATGTACTTCAAGGACTTCAACTCCGGTGCGATGATCCAGAACGTCGTCGACCGGGCCAAGAAGTACGCGATCAAGTCGGTGCTGGAATCCGGCCAGCGAGGCCTGCGCATCCAGCACCTGCTGGACTCGATCGTCGACGAGTTCGCCGAGAACGAGGACCTGCCCAACACCACCAATCCCGATGATTGGGCCCGGATCTCGGGCAAGAAGGGCGAACGCATCGTCTACATCCGCACCCTGGTCACCGGCAAGAGTTCGAGCGCCTCCCGGGCGATCGACACCGAGTCGAACCTGGGCCAGTACCTGTAGGGGAACTCGCCCAGCAGAGGCGGACGACGGCGGCTTCGTAGATGTGCGGTCGCCTCCGTCCGCCCCAGCGCTGACGCTGGTGTTATGCCGCGCACGTGCCTCGCAGGCCTATTTCAGAACTCGAGCGAATACGTGTTGGTCAGATCGTCCTGGGTCACGTGTGCGTCGCGGGTGGTGGTATCCACACTCAACCGCTCGGTCAGGACCCGGGTTTCGTAGCGCCAGCCCTCCGGGAGGTTCAGCCGGCGGCTCAGCCCAGGCAGGTCTTCCAGCCCGAGATTGCCGTCGACGATCTGGCTCCAGGTTTGCATCACCCACCGTTGGCCGTCGGGATCGACGAGTTCGAAGACCGGCCGGCCGGCATCGAAATGGAAGACGGTGTGCCTCGCGACGTGGTTGATGCTGTAGGGCTGCGGGTTCTGCGACGCGAGTTGCACGGTCGCCTGTTTGATCATGTCGATGCCGCCGAAGGTTCTGATTTCCTGCTCGCCCTGCCTCACCTTGTCGATGCCGCTCATGAGCCAGTAGCGCGGACCGTTGAGCAGTGCGGCCACGGCGTCGTTCTCCCGTGCCAGCGCATCGGCGTCGAGCTTGTTCCACAGTTCGGCCGGGCAGTCGTTGAGGGGGAACGTGTTGTAAACCGTGGCCTCGGGGCCGGACTCGGTGATGTGCACCAGAAGAACTTCGCCGTAGCGTTTCCCGAACAGATCTCCGGTCTGTTCAACCATTGCGCCCCTCCATGTCCAAGTATGCGTCGCGGCCAGCCAGACTTACCGCCACGTCAGCGATTAACGGATCGAAGAACCGCTGACGGTACAGCGGGTCCACGCTCGTGCTCACTGTGAAGTAGAGGCCCGACAGAACCGCTACGAATAGCGAAGTATGCACCACAGTCTGCGGTATCGGCACGTGGACGCCGAACCACGTCCCGGCACAGGGAGGTTCACCGACCGCGCATCCATCTTCTGCCGACCAGAGCACAGTCACGTCGTCGGGAATAGCGATAGTCCCCAGCGCCAGGAAGAACGCGAACAGCCCGGTGGTGAAGAACACCACCTGGATCGCCTGGGACATCACCATCACAGCGACGACGTTGACCTGCTCGGCCAGCGATAGCGGGGTACGAGCCGGTTCGTTCTCGGTGGCCAGCGGGGTACCTGCCAGAAGTGTGGTGCTGTCGTGCTTGCCCGACCGGTCTTCACGCAGCGCGTGAACCTCGTCGCGGATCGTGACAACCATGAATGCGATCGCCACCAGAGCCAGGAAGCCGATCGTCTGCCAGAGCCGTTGACGGCTCATCCGGGCTGCCAACTGCCACAGCTCGCCGGTGAAGTAGACCACCACGGTCAGCATCAGCAGGGGCAGTGCGCGGCTCATCAACGTGCCGAGCGCGCCGAACTGCACCCACGCGTAGCGGAACGCCCAAAGCAGGATCGAGCCGATGCCGATATAGGTCAGCCAGACCGCCAACAGCGCAACGACTCCGAAGCCGGCGACCTCGGCGAGTGTCAGGCCGGACCAACCATTGAGGGCGAACGGGAAGCCGACCACGAACAACGCCATCACGGTCAAAGCCGCACTTCGCCTGCCTGCCTCGCTGCGGGTGGTGCCGGCCCGGTGCAGCAAGTAGAGCGCGAACGGTGCCGCGGTCAGGACAGCGGCCAGCACGACGAGCTTGACCACATTGCCCAGTTCGGCTTTGCCGGCACTGATGTCGGCGGCCGCGGCGACTGCGGCGATAAGTGCTCCGATGCCGCTGACCACGGGGGCGGATCGTTCGATCAGCGCGCGGGAGCGCACCCGGCGGGTCAGCACCAGGGGCAGCCCACGGGCCAGGAACCACTCGTGTACGCGCCGGGCGTCGGGCACGCTCACCGCTTCGGCTGTGCGCTGCGGTAGCGGTTGCGGGCCACGAGGGTCTGCCGTAGCTCGTCGATCAACGGCTCGATGAACTGCGCCCGGTAGGCCGTATCGCTGACCGCCTTCGCCGACAGGTACATGAAGGTGATCGCGGCCAGCAACATGCTGGTCTGGAGCAGTGCGTCGGGCACGGGCAGCGTCATCCCGAGCAGCTGGCCGTCGGGCCGTCCGGCGCCGCGAGTCCATGCGTCCAGCGTCTCGGGGCTCAGAATGATGAGCCCGAACACGACGAAAATGGCGCCGGTCAACATCGCGACGGTGAGCACCTGGCTCACCTGCGAGGCGGCGACGACGAACACCACGTTGACGCGTTCACTCCGGGACAGCGGTGTGCCACCGGGAGGATCGGGAATCTGGGCGAACGGTGTGTCCTCGAGGGTCTCGTCACCCTCGAGCGTCGGGGTGGACTCGGCCAGCATCGGCCGGACCCGGTCCAGCGTGGTGGACACCAGGAAGGACGCAGCGATGAGAACAAGGAAGATCATCCCTGCCCAGAGCCTCGGGCGGCTGATCACCGCCGTCATCTGCCACACGGGACCGTTGAAGAAGACGAGGAACGTCAGCAGCACGACGGGCAGCGCGCGGACGAACATGCCGCCGATGAACGCCAGGTTGGTGCGCGTGACGTAGAGCAGGAAACCGAGCACTGATCCGGCGCCGGAGGCAGTGACCACCAGGATGAGGGTGAGAGTGATCGCGGCGCTGAACAGGTTCACCAGGATCCGGTTACTGGGTCCGCCAAAGATCATCCCGACGACGATGGCCGCCAAGGCGACATTGGCCGCCATCGCTCGCTGCAGCGGGTTCGTCAGCCGCGAGACCAGCCAGCCCGCGAGTGTGGCGATAGGTAACACCAAGGCCACCAGCGCCAGGACAACCCCTTCGGCGAGGTCGGGCCGGCCAGGAATGTCGACGGTGTGCTGGCCGGTGACCACGACGATCGCGATCGAGTTGAGTGAAATGACGGCGAACACCGCGAGCGCCGGCGCCGACCGACCCCACACGCGGCTGACCAGAGCGCGCCTGCGAACCACCGCGGGAAGGCCGTGGACCAGGAACCAACGCTCCTCGGCGTAGCGGTCAGCTGATGTCTGGGTCATCGTGTCAGCCGGTGATCAGGAACCGTAGAAGAGCTGATGGACGAATGGGGTTGAGACG
Organism: Mycolicibacterium sp. CBM1; assembly: GCF_054073305.1. Classification (NCBI taxonomy): domain Bacteria; kingdom Bacillati; phylum Actinomycetota; class Actinomycetes; order Mycobacteriales; family Mycobacteriaceae; genus Mycobacterium; species Mycolicibacterium sp. CBM1. The sequence continues at coordinate 55,072 of NZ_JBSXPP010000018.1, forward strand.
GCCAGCGATCCCAGCACCGTTCTGCTGTGGTCCTCTTCCGGATAGATCTTGAGAATCACGTCCTGGTTGTTGGCGCGCAGCTGATCGACCAGGACTATCGACGACCGCGCGGGTACGTCGATGTCCCGCAGCTCCACCCCGCCGACGTAATCGGTTCCGATGATGGCATACCCCTGGTCGAGCCAGTGGGACAGGTACTCGTTGTCGCGTGGGCTGCGCGGTAAGGCCGACGGCGCGCAGTCGTCGCCGAGTCCGACGGTGCCGTGGGCCCAGGCGATGACAGGCCAACCACCCTGTGGTGCCGGCAGTTTCGGGGTGTAGACCACCGCAGTGTTCACCGCGGGTTCGCCGTGCTGGTTGGTAGTGGCATACAGGCAACCGCGGTCAGCGTGGTCGTCACCACCAGGTGCAAGGACGACGGTCGCTTTCATGGCACCGATGGTTGCACACGCTGCGAGTCCGGTGCGGTTTACGCGGCCACGAACCGGACACGACTACCCACGGTCTTCCCGTCCTTGACCACCATCAGGACCTTGGCCGGATCGCCCGGGGAATCGATGTCATCGACAGGATTGTCCCGAACGACAACGAGATCCGCGGCCTTGCCCGCCTCGGCCGAGCGGACAGTGCCCTCGACCCCACACAGCGGCGCTGAGGTCAGCGTGTCTGCGACGATCGCCTGCATCGGGGTCAGGCCACCGAACTTCACCAGCAGGCCGAGTCCGCGGAGATTGGTTCCACGAGTGGGGGACAGGCCCGCATCGGTGCCCACCGCGATCTTGATGCTGGCCTCCTCGACGATCGCCGCGATCAGCTCCCGCCGCATCCCGAGCCAGGTCGGGTAGTTGTTGGGCGACGACACGCCTCCGCTGGAGGCGACTTTGCTGACATCGACACCGGCGCGCAGCATCTCGCGTGCCCGGATGCGGGCGGCGTCGACGCTGTCGACCAGATAGGCGCCGATGAAGCTCCCGAGGCCGATGCCCGTGGGCAGGTGGAAATCTGCGTGTCCACCAGTCTGGCTGAGCATGTTGACAGCGACCAGCAGTCGTGGGCCTGCGCTCGGCCCGTCGGCGACGGCTTCGCGCACACCGGTGTCGATCCCCATCAGGTCGCGGGCGGCGGTGACCCCGTTCTCCCGGCGGAGCCGGGCAGCCCGAAGTGGACGTGGCAGTCGAAGAAGCCGGGGCAAAGCGCGTGTCCGTCGAGGTCGACGCGCACCGCGCCGGGTGTCGGCGGGGCGCCCGCCGCAGGACCGGCCCACGAGATCCGATCGCGCTCGATCACGACGCCGGCGTCGTCGACCGGTGCGGCGCCGGTCGACGTCAAGCAACGTGGTGTCGTGCAGGACCTGCGTGATCATGGTGCTGCCCACTTCGCCAAATTCCCCACGCCAGGCACAATCGCCCGAGCTGCTGCGACTCCCGCACAACCGCACATCGCGCCCCGCTAGGCTTGCCGATATGCAGAGGATCATCGGGACCGAGGTCGAGTACGGCATCTCCTCGCCGTCCGACCCGACCGCCAATCCGATCCTCACTTCGACCCAAGCCGTGCTGGCCTACGCGGCGGCGGCAGGTATCCAGCGCGCCAAGCGCACCCGTTGGGATTACGAGGTGGAATCCCCGCTGCGCGACGCCCGCGGCTTCGACCTGAGCCGCGCGTCGGGACCGCCGCCGATCGTCGACGCCGATGAGGTCGGCGCCGCGAACATGATTCTCACCAACGGCGCTCGGCTCTACGTCGACCATGCGCACCCGGAGTACTCGGCCCCTGAGGTCACCGACCCGCTCGACGCGGTGATCTGGGACAAAGCCGGTGAGCGGGTGATGGAGGCCGCCGCACGGCACGTGGCCAGTGTTCCAGGCGCGGCGAAGCTGCAGCTGTACAAGAACAACGTCGACGGCAAGGGCGCCTCGTACGGCTCGCACGAGAACTATCTGATGAGCCGGCACACGCCGTTCTCCGCGGTAATCGCCGGCCTGACGCCGTTCATGGTGTCCCGGCAGGTCGTCACCGGCTCCGGACGCGTCGGCATCGGCCCGTCCGGGGACGAACCCGGTTTCCAGCTGTCGCAGCGCGCCGACTACATCGAGGTCGAGGTCGGTCTGGAGACCACCCTCAAGCGCGGCATCATCAACACCCGGGACGAACCCCACGCCGACGCCGACAAGTACCGCCGACTGCACTGCATCATCGGTGACGCCAATCTCGCCGAAACCTCGACCTACCTCAAGGTGGGCACGACCTCACTGGTGCTCGACCTCATCGAGGAAGGACCCCAGCACGGGCTGGACCTGTCCGACCTGGCGCTGGCCCGCCCGGTGCACGCCGTGCACGTGATCAGCCGTGACCCGTCGCTGCGGGCCGCGGTCGCACTCGCCGACGGTCGGGAGCTCACCGCGCTGGCCCTGCAGCGGATCTATCTGGACCGGGTGGCCAAGCTGGTCGACGCCCGCGATCCCGATCCGCGCGCCTCGCACGTCTTAGAGACCTGGGCCGACATCCTCGACCTGCTCGAACGCGATCCGATGGAGTGCGCCGAGCTGCTCGACTGGCCGGCCAAGCTCCGCCTTCTCGAGGGCTTCCGGCAGCGGGAGAACCTCGGCTGGTCGGCGCCGCGGCTGCATCTGGTCGACCTGCAGTACTCCGACGTGCGACTGGACAAGGGTCTCTACAACCGGCTGGTGGCCCGCGGGTCGATGAAGCGGCTGGTGACCGAGCAACAGGTGCTCGAAGCGGTGGACAACCCGCCGACGGACACCAGGGCCTACTTCCGCGGCGAGTGTCTGCGCCGGTTCGGCGCCGACATCGCGGCGGCGAGCTGGGATTCGGTGATCTTCGATCTGGGCGGCGATTCGCTGGTCCGGATTCCGACGCTGGAGCCGCTGCGCGGCAGTAAAGCCCACGTCGGGGCGTTGCTCGATTCGGTCGACAGCGCAGCAGAACTCGTGGAACAACTGACGACCTGAGGTTCGTTAGAGCAAGCAATACCGGCCCCGACCGGTAGGGTGGAAGAACCGGCGGCCCGTACCGGATGGCACGACTCGGTCGCCGATGACGAGCAGGAGGCAGCGATGGCTCAAGAGCAGACCAAGCGTGGCGGCGGTGGCGGCGAGGACGACGACCTCGGCGCTAACGGTGCCGGCGGCCAGGAGCGTCGTGACAAGCTCGCCGAGGAGACCGATGATCTGCTCGATGAGATCGATGACGTCCTCGAGGAGAACGCTGAGGACTTCGTGCGCGCATACGTTCAAAAGGGCGGACAGTGACCTGGCCTTTCCCCGATCGCCTGGCCAGTAGTTCCCCGACAACCGATTTGTCTTCGTTCTCCGAGTTCCTGCGGCGGCAGGCCCCGCAACTGTTACCGACTGCCACCGGAGTGAGCGCCGGCTTCGATCCGTCGCTGCCCGGCTCGGCACTTCCGCACGGCACCACGATCGTTGCGCTGCGTTACCCGGGCGGGGTTCTGATAGCCGGTGACCGCCGGTCGACGCAGGGCCACATGATCGCCGGTCGCGATGTCCAGAAGGTGTACATCACCGACGACTACACGGCCACCGGTATCGCGGGCACCGCGGCGATCGCCGTCGAGTTCGCTCGCCTTTACGCCGTCGAACTCGAGCATTACGAGAAGGTCGAGGGCGTGCCGTTGACCTTCCGCGGCAAGGTAAACCGGCTCTCGACAATGGTGCGCGGCAATCTCGGTGCGGCCCTGCAGGGCTTCGTCGCGCTGCCCCTGCTGGTGGGCTACGACCTTGACGATCCGGACCCGCAGGCTGCGGGTCGCATCGTCTCGTTTGACGCCGCCGGCGGGTGGAACATCGAAGAAGAGGGCTATCAGTCGGTAGGTTCGGGTTCGCTGTTCGCCAAGTCGTCGATCAAGAAGCTGTATTCCGCTGTCATGGATGCCGATTCGGCCCTGCGAGCTGCCGTCGAGGCGCTCTACGACGCCGCCGACGACGATTCCGCCACCGGTGGTCCCGACCTGGTCCGTGGGATCTTCCCGACCGCGGTGACCATCGAGGCCGACGGCGCGCTCGAGGTTGCCGAGGAGCGGATTTCCCGGCTGGCTCGTGAGGTGATCGAGAGCCGTTCGCACATCAACACATTCGGCCCCGGCAAGGGTCCGAGCAACGAAGCACCCCGGGTGGACTGAGTGAGCTTCCCTTATTTCATCTCGCCTGAGCAGGCGATGCGTGAGCGTTCGGAGCTCGCGCGCAAAGGTATTGCCCGCGGGCGCAGTGTCGTCGTGCTCGCCTACGACTCCGGCGTGCTGTTCGTCGCCGAGAACCCGTCGCGGTCTCTGCAGAAGGTCAGCGAGCTCTACGACCGGGTGGGCTTCGCCGCCGTCGGCCGGTTCAACGAGTTCGACAACCTGCGCCGCGGCGGTATCCAGTTCGCCGACACCCGCGGGTACGCCTACGACCGGCGCGACGTGACCGGGCGCCAGCTCGCCAACGTCTACGCGCAGACCCTCGGCACGATCTTCACCGAGCAGGCCAAGCCCTACGAGGTGGAGTTGTGCGTGGCCGAGGTGGCACACCACGGTGAGACCAAACCGCCTGAGCTGTACCGGATCACCTATGACGGCTCGATCGCCGACGAACCCCACTTCGTGGTGATGGGCGGCACTACCGAACCGATCATCACCGCCCTCAAAGAGACCTACTCCGAGAACGCCGAACTGTCCGAGGCGGTGCGGATCGCCGTGGAGGCGCTGCGCGCCGGTATCACCAGCAGCGCGGGCAACGCCACTCCGGCGGCCGAGCCGCGGGTGCTGGGTCCGGCGACGCTGGAAGTGGCCGTGCTCGACGTCGGCCGGCCCCGGCGTGCGTTCCGGCGAATCACCGGTGCGGCCCTGGAATCCCTTCTGCCCAAGGCGGTTGCGGTCGAACCTGCCGAAGACCCCGGCGAGGGCTGACGCTGCCGCGCCCACGTGCGGACCTCGGCGACCTCATTTGAGCCGGATGTGCTCGCGGTCGCCGGTGATCACGGCCAGGATGTTGTGCCAGGCGTCGGAGGGTTCGTTGATGACGTCGCTGTGTGCCGACAGTCCGGCCATCGGTTCACCCGTCAACCGCCGCCCCGCGGCAAGCTGCACGACCCCCGGCATCCGGTCGGGGTCGGCGCCGTGTGAGCCGAACAGGACGCCCTGGACCAGTCCGATCGGGTCGGCGGGGGCGGTCAGGGAGAAACGCAGCACCGCGGGATTGCGGTTGTGCCAGTCACCGGGATTGCGGACGCCTACCCCGGCGCCGGCCGCCTCGACGTAGATCACCCGGTCCGCGGTCAGCCCGAAGCGCTCGGCAGTGCCGACGATCGACCCGCCGTAGGAGTGGCCGATGTAGGTGACGGGGACCGATCCGGCGCGGCGCTCGACATCCTCGCTGAAGGCGACCAAGCGCGGCGCCATGTCCAGGGCGTAGCGGGCATCGGCCGCGTCGGCCACCCCTGCTGCCAGTGCTCCCGTCGGAAACGGACCGCCCAGGTAGCTGATCATCGCGACGTCACCCTCCGACCCGGCGACGAACCGTCGTGCGGTGGCCAGGTCGTCGGCCGAGTCGTCGAACCTCGTGTTCAGCCCCGGCACCAGCACGGCGATCGAGCGGGCCCGGTCCAGATCGCCGGAGACCTCGATCAGCGACTGCCGGTCCGGGTCGAACGCCAGGATCTGCCGCGGCACCCACCGGTCGCGGTTGCAGGGGTCGGGGACGTCGGCGAGCAGGCTTTCGTAGTAGTCGATACGACGACGCGCATCCCCGTCATGGGCGGCGATTGCCGCGGCGTGCATCGCCGGGTCCGCGTGCAGCGCCGCCCACAGTCGTTCGGCCGACGCCGGATCGAGCGCCGGGGAGACCGCTGCGCGAAGTTTCTCCTCCTCGGGGCGGTCTATCGTTCGGCGCTGGTCGAGGATCGCGTTGGCGAGGTTGATCCGGTTGGCCGCCATCCGCATCTCCCACGGGACGCCGTCGGTGTTGCCGACCTGGTGCGGCGCGCGGGCGATCAGTCGCCGGCGGTCCTCCGGCGACATCGCGCCGATCTGCGCGGCGATGCGGTCCTGGCCCATCTGTGGCCACTGCGTTACCGGGTCGGTGGCCACTGCGGCCGGCCGGACCGCCGCTGCGGCTGGTGAAGCGGCTCCCATGGCCGTGCGCATGGCGGTGTCGATCGCCCGGGCGGCCTCGGTATCGGTAGTCGAGAGCGCGTCCAGGGCGGCTTTGAGGGCGCGGCTCAGCTCCTGGGCGCGCACCTCGAGCATGGCCTTGGCCGCCGATTCCGACCCGCCACTGCAGGCGACGAGCAAAGCCGACGGGCTGGGCGGCGGTCCCACGGTGCCGACGTCGCCGACCAGGTAGCCTTCGTCGGCGGCATCGACCACGACGGCCAGCACCCGCTCGCGGGCGGCGCCGACGGCGACCGAGGCGTCGCGGGCCTCGGCAGCGGCCAGGACCAGGGCTCGGCACAGCTGACGCAACTCGGCTGTGGCGGGGCCGATGGCCGCACGCGCGGTATCTGCGCCCGCGCCCTGCAGGACGGCTGCACTTCCGGCGACGTCGTGGTCGATGGTGTCGGCACGGGCCTGCAACCTGCCGGCCGCCTCGTCCCACTGTTGGGCCAGGGCGACCAGCCCATCCGGGCGCCAGGCCCGCACCTGGGCGATGGTCAGCCCGCTCACGGCGACCGGAACCGGGTCGCGTTGGCGTTCTCGGTCCTGATCAGCGCATCGGCGCCGTGCCGGATCACCCGCACCCATTCGTGCACGGCCGCACCCAGGCGCGCCACCTCGGCGCCGAGGTGGCGCGGACAGTCGAGGGCGGCGAGCGCGGATCCGGGCAGCCCGTCGACGCCGGGAATCAGGGTGGTGGCGAGCTCATCGGCGGCATACGTCAACCGTTGTGCGAGGGCCCGCACGCCCCCGATATCCACGGTCACCGGCTCGGGCACGACTCATGCTGGCATCCGTCCGGCCGGGGCGTCTTCGGCAATCCACAGCGACCCGAGCACGTTTCGGTGTCGGCTTGAGACCCGCTACCGCACAGCAACAAGTAGGCTCGGTGTCGTGCAGCGACGAATCATGGGCATCGAAACAGAGTTCGGTGTCACCTGCACGTTCCACGGCCATCGCCGGCTCAGTCCCGACGAGGTAGCCCGGTATCTGTTCCGCCGGGTCGTGTCGTGGGGCCGCAGCTCGAACGTGTTCTTGCGCAACGGCGCGCGCCTGTACCTCGATGTGGGGAGCCACCCGGAGTACGCCACCGCCGAATGCGACAACCTGGTGCAACTGGTCACCCACGACCGCGCTGGTGAGCGGGTGCTCGAAGACCTGCTCATCGACGCCGAGCAGCGGCTGGCCGACGAGGGCATCGGCGGGGACATCTACCTGTTCAAGAACAACACCGATTCGGCGGGCAACTCCTACGGCTGCCACGAGAACTATCTGATAGTCCGCGCCGGTGAATTCTCTCGGATATCGGATGTGTTGCTGCCGTTTCTGGTGACGCGGCAGCTGATCTGCGGTGCCGGCAAGGTGTTGCAGACGCCCAAGGCGGCGACGTTCTGCCTCTCGCAGCGTGCCGAACACATCTGGGAGGGCGTGTCCAGCGCCACCACGCGGTCGCGGCCGATCATCAACACGCGCGACGAACCGCACGCCGACGCCGAGAAGTACCGCCGGCTGCATGTCATCGTCGGCGACTCCAACATGTGCGAGGCCACGACCATGCTCAAGGTCGGCACCGCGTCGCTGGTGCTGGAGATGATCGAGGCCGGTGTCGCATTCCGGGATTTCTCGCTGGACAACCCGATCCGCGCCATCCGCGAGGTCAGCCACGATCTGACCGGCCGCCGGCCGGTCCGGCTCGCCGGCGGCCGGCAGGCCAGTGCCCTGGACATCCAGCGGGAGTACTACGCCCGCGCCGTCGAATACCTGCAGACCCGCGAACCCAATACCCAGATCGACCAGGTGGTCGACCTATGGGGTCGCCAACTCGACGCCGTGGAGAGCCAGGACTTCGCCAAGGTGGACACCGAGATCGACTGGGTGATCAAGCGCAAGCTGTTCCAGCGTTATCAGGACCGCTACAACATGGAGCTGTCCGACCCGAAGATCAGCCAACTCGACCTCGCCTATCACGACATCAAACGTGGCCGCGGGGTGTTCGACCTGCTCCAGCGCAAAGGTCTGGCGACCAGGATCACCACGGACGAGGAGATCGAGGCCGCCGTCGACACCCCGCCGCAGACCACCCGCGCCAAGTTGCGCGGCGAGTTCATCAGCGCGGCGCAGGAGGCCGGACGCGACTTCACCGTCGACTGGGTGCATCTCAAGCTCAACGACCAGGCGCAGCGCACGGTGCTGTGCAAGGACCCGTTCCGTTCGGTCGACGAACGCGTCAAGCGGCTCATCGCCAGCATGTGACCTGCGCGCCGCACGAGCGGAGCGCCCATCCCGGCTAAGGTCTATCCAGTGGCGACATCCAAGGTCGAGCGGTTGATGAACCTCGTCATTGCGCTGCTGTCCACCCATGGCTACATCACCGCCGAACGCATCCGTACCAGCGTGGCGGGCTACGCCGACAGCCCCAGCGACGAGGCATTCTCACGGATGTTCGAGCGCGACAAGAACGAACTGCGCGACCTGGGCATCCCGCTGGAAACCGGCCGCGTCTCGTCTTTCGACCCGTCCGAGGGATACCGGATCAATCGGGACGCCTACGCGCTGCCCGACATCGAGCTGACCCCGGAAGAGGCGGCCGCGGTCGCGGTGGCCACCCAGCTGTGGGAGTCACCCGAGCTGATCACCGCCACCCAGGGTGCTCTGCTGAAACTGCGCGCGGCCGGTGTTGACGTCGACCCGGACGCGGCGGTTGCCATCACCACCGCCTCCGGTCCGCCCGGACTGCGCGGCTCCGAGGATGTACTCGGAAACCTGTTGTCCGCCATCGATACCGGCCAGCCGGTGCAGTTCCGGCACCGATCGTTGCCCACCGACCCCTACACCGTGCGGACCGTCGAACCCTGGGGTGTGGTCACCGCGCGCGGACGTTGGTATCTGGTCGGCCACGACCGGAATCGCAACGCCACCAGGACCTTCCGGATCTCGCGCATCGGCGCCGACGTCACGACCGTCGGCCCGCCCGGATCGGTGCGCCGGCCGGAGGGAATCGACCTGCGGGCGATCGTGGACCGCGCTATCGGCGAGGCACCCAGCGGTGTGAAGGCGGCCGTCTGGGTCGCCGAGGGCCGCGCGATGTCGTTGCGTCGCATCGGAACCGTCACGCAGGCGCGCACCGTGGGTGGCCGGGCCGGTGATGTCATCGAGGTCGACGTCGGCACCCGCGACCGGCTGGCCCGCGAGATCGCCGGGCACGCCGCCGACGCGCTGGTGCTGGAGCCGGCGTCGTTGCGCGACGACGTGATCGCTCGGTTGACCGCGCAGGCGGGGGAGCCGGCATGAGCCCTGTGTCCACCCGGCTGATCCGGCTGCTCAACATGGTCCCGTACCTGAAGGCCAACCCGAGCATCACCTATGACGAGGCCGCCGCCGATCTCGGCGTCAGCCGCAAGCAGCTCCAGCAGGATCTCGACCAGCTGTGGATGTGCGGTCTGCCCGGCTATGGCCCGGGCGACTTGATCGACTTCGAGTTCTCCGGCGACACCATCAAGGTGACGTTCTCGGCGGGTATCGACGAGCCGTTGCGGTTGACCTCGCCGGAGGCGACCGGATTGTTGGTGGCACTGCGAGCGCTGGTCGACATCCCCGGGGTCGTCGACCCACAGGCGGCGCTCGGGGCGATCGCCAAGATCGAGTCGGCGGCGGGCACGGTGGGCCACGACCACACCGGCGCGGCCGCCGCTGTCGAGGAGCCGGCGCCGATCGAAAGTGAGGCCGCCGCCGCGGTGCGTGCCGCGGTCCGGGGTGGCCGAGCGGTGTGCATCGAGTACTACTCGGCGTCGCGGGACATCCTGTCCAGCCGTGTGGTCGACCCGATCAGGGTGGTCCTGGTGGGCGACCACAGTTACCTGGAAGCCTGGTCGCGCGAGGCCGAGGGGGTCCGGTTGTTCCGTTTCGACCGGATCGTCGAGGCGACCGTCCTCGACGAGGCGGCGGCCGCCCCGGCGCCGGCCGTGCAGGCCGGCCCGGACACCTCGCTGTTCGATGCCGACCCGGCTTTACCCGCCGCGACGCTGGTGGTGGCGCCCACGGCGTCGTGGATGCTCGAGTACTACCCGATGCGGATCCTCGAGGAGTTGCCCGGCGGCTACCGCAAGGCCGCGATGACCTACGCCTCGGAGGAGTGGATGACCCGGGCGCTGCTGGGCTTCGGCCCCGACGTGCGGGTGCTCGGTCCCGACTCGCTGGTGGCCCGGGTGCGCCAGGGCGCCGCCGCGGCCCTGGCGGCCTACGCCGCGCTCGACGGCTGACCTGCATCCAGGCTCGTCACCGGGGTGGTGGGGTAGCATCGAGACAACTTCTGGAGGTGACCAAATTGGGTGCTCTACAACCGTGGCACTGGCTGATTCTCATCGCCGTGGTCGTGCTGCTCTTCGGGTCGAAGAGGTTGCCTGACGCTGCGCGTTCGCTGGGTAAGTCGATGCGGATCTTCAAGTCCGAGGTCAAGGAACTGCAGAACGACAACAAGGCGGAGACCCCGGTCGCGCCCGTGCAGCCGCCCACCCAGGTGCAGTCCGAGCGTGTCGAAGCCCCGGTGACCCCGCCGTCGGCGCAGAACCACTCCGACGCCAAACCGGCCTGAACCCGACGACGTTCCCGGCGCGCAGGCGCCGGTAGACACACGCTGCCGTGCGCACCCCTAAATTCTTGTCGCGGCTGGACCCCCGGAGCCGCCGCAGCCGCACCAACCCGGACGGGACGATGTCCCTCGTCGACCACCTCCGGGAACTGCGCTTCCGACTGCTGATCTCGTTGGGCGCCGTGGCGCTGACGACCATCGTCGGCTTCCTCTGGTACGGCCACAGCTTCCTGGGCGTGGAAAGTCTCGGCGAATGGCTTCGTGAGCCGTACTGCTCGCTGCCGCCGTCGGCGCGCGCCGACATCAGTGCCGACGGCGGTTGTCGCTTGCTCGCCACCGCACCGTTCGACCAGTTCATGTTGCGCCTGAAAGTCGGGATGACCGCCGGCATCGTGCTGGCCTGCCCGGTGTGGCTCTACCAGCTGTGGGCCTTCATCACGCCCGGGCTCTACCGCAACGAGCGGCGCTTCGCGATGGCGTTCGTGACGTGCGCGGCGATTCTGTTCGTCGCCGGCGCCGTGCTGGCCTACATCGTGTTGTCGAAGGCCTTGCACTTCCTGCTGACCGTGGGCAACGACGTCCAGGTGACAGCGCTCTCCGGCGACAAGTACTTCGGCTTCCTGATCAATCTGCTGCTCGTGTTCGGGGTCAGCTTCGAATTCCCGCTGCTGATCATCATGCTCAACATGATCGGCGTGCTGCACTACGAGAAGCTCAAGTCCTGGCGGCGGGGGCTGATCTTCGGGGTGTTCGTGTTCGCGGCCTTCGCCACACCAGGCTCGGACCCATTCTCGATGCTGGCGCTGGGGCTGGCACTGTCGTTGCTGATGGAACTCGCCATCCAGGTCACCCACCTGCACGACGCGCGCAAGGCCCGCCGCGAGGCGCGTGAGGCGCAGGCGCAGATCCCCGACGACCAGGCAGCGCCGATCGAGCCGCCGACCCCGGTGGCCACCCCCGCGCAGTATGCGGCACAGCATGACGACATCACCTGAGGACGGCGGTGACACGCACCGTGATTCGGGCCCGCAGCTCGCGCAGTTCGCCGAACTGCTGACCTTCCGGCTCGACCCGTTCCAAATTCAGGCGTGCGAGGCGCTCGAACGGGGCCACGGTGTCCTGGTGTGCGCACCGACCGGCGCCGGCAAGACGGTGGTCGGTGAGTTCGCCGTGCACCTCGCGCTGGCCGCCGGGCGGAAGTGCTTCTACACCACGCCGATCAAGGCGTTGAGCAACCAGAAACACAACGATCTGGTGCGCCGCTACGGCGCCGAACGCATCGGGCTGCTGACCGGTGACCAGTCGATCAACGGCGACGCGCCGGTGGTGGTGATGACCACCGAGGTGCTGCGCAACATGCTCTACGCCGGTTCAGATGCGCTGCAGGGACTTTCGCATGTGGTGATGGACGAGGTGCACTTCCTGGCCGACCGGATGCGCGGCGCGGTGTGGGAAGAGGTCATCCTGCACCTGCCCGAGGAGGTCCGGCTGGTCAGCCTGTCCGCCACGGTGAGCAACGCCGAGGAGTTCGGCGGCTGGATCCAGACCGTCCGCGGCGACACCACCGTCGTCGTCGACGAACACCGACCGGTTCCCCTGTGGCAGCACGTGCTGGTCGGCAAGCGGATGTTCGACCTGTTCGACTACTCGGCCGCCGCGGGCGCCTCGGGCAAGCAACACCTGGTCGACCCCGAGCTGATTCGCCACATCGCCCACCGCCGGGAGGCCGAGCGGCTGACCGACTGGCAGCCCCGCCGGCGCGGGCCAGGCCGGTCCGGCGGCGGTGGCGGTGGCGGCGGGTTCTACCGGCCGCCGGCGCGCCCCGACGTGATCGCCGCACTCGACCGCGAAGGGCTGCTGCCGGCGATCACGTTCATCTTCTCCCGCGCCGGCTGTGACGCCGCGGTCAAACAGTGCCTGCGCAGCTCGCTGCGGCTGACGACCGAGGCCGACCGCGGGCGGATCGCCGAGGTGATCGACCGCCGTTGCGGCGATCTCGCCGACGCCGACCTGGTGGTGCTGGACTACTACGAGTGGCGCGAAGGCCTGCTGCGGGGTCTGGCCGCGCACCACGCCGGCATGCTGCCCGTCTTCCGGCACACCGTCGAGGAGTTGTTCACCGCGGGTCTGGTCAAGGCCGTCTTCGCCACCGAAACGCTGGCACTGGGTATCAACATGCCGGCCCGCACCGTCGTCCTGGAGAAGTTGGTCAAGTTCAACGGCGAGCAGCACATGCCGCTGACGCCGGGGGAGTACACCCAGCTCACCGGGCGGGCCGGGCGCCGGGGAATCGACGTCGAAGGTCACGCCGTGGTGATCTGGAATCCCAACGACGACACCGCCGAGCCCACCGAGATCGCCGGTCTGGCTTCGACGCGCACCTTCCCGCTCAAGAGTTCCTTCGCGCCGTCGTACAACATGACCATCAACCTGGTCAATCAGATGGGACCCGAGCAGGCGCACCGGCTGTTGGAGCGTTCGTTCGCCCAGTATCAGGCGGATCGCTCGGTGGTGGGGCTGGTCCGCGGGGTGGAACGCGGTGAGAAGATGCTCGACGACATCGCCGCCGAACTCGGCTGGAACCGGCGCGCCCAGCCCGACCGCGAGCCGGCGATCCTGGACTACGTGCGGCTGCGGGCCAAGATCAGCGAGCGCGAGCGGGCACAGTCCCGGGCATCGCGGCTGCAGCGCAGGCAGGCCACCAACGACGCGCTGACCTCGCTGCGGCGCGGCGACATCATCAACATCACCCAGGGCCGGCGCGGCGGACTGGCCGTGGTGCTGGAAGCAGCCGGTGACGACGACGATCCGCGGCCGCTGGTGCTCAGTGAACACCGTTGGGCCGGAAGGATTTCCTCCGCCGACTACGCAGGGGCGGGCGGCCCGATCGGGTCGATGAATCTGCCCAAGCGGGTCGAGCACCGCCAACCCCGGGTGCGTCGCGATCTAGCCTCCGCGCTGCGCTCGGCGGCAGCTGGCTTGGCGGTGCCCGCGACCCGCAGGGGCCGCGGCGCCGGCGAGGACACGCCCGACGCGGACCCTGAGTTGGCGTCGCTGCGCGATGCGATGCGCAAGCACTCCGTGCACCGGATCGCCGACCGGGAGGCCAAAGTGCGCGTCGGCGAACGCTATCTGCGGGTGGAGCGCGACAACGAGGCGATCCGCAAGAAGGTCAGCGCGGCAACCAATTCGCTGGCACGCACGTTCGACCGGATCCTGGGACTGCTCACCGAACGCGGCTTCGTGGACTTCGGTGGCGGGCAGGCCGGCGAGCCGCGGGTCACCGCCGACGGGCGCCTGCTGGCACGGATCTACAGCGAGAGTGACCTCCTGGTCGCCGAATGCCTGCGCACCGGCATCTGGAAGGGGCTCGCGCCCGCCGAGCTGGCGGCCGTGCTGTCGGCGATGGTCTTCGAGACCCGTGGCAGTGACGGCCCCACCCCGGTGCACGCGATCGAAATGCCCACCGCGAACGTGCGGCGGGCGCTGGTCGAGACGCGCCGGCTGTCGGCCCAGCTGCGCGCCGACGAGAACCGCCACCGCATCACCCCGACTCGCGACCCTGACGAAGGCTTCGTCGTCGCCGTCTACCGCTGGGCGACCACCGGCGACCTCGCGGCTGCACTGGCCGCCTCCGATGTCACCGGAGCAGGTACCCCGCTGTCCGCGGGCGACTTCGTCCGGTGGTGCAGGCAGGTGCTCGACCTCCTCGACCAGGTTCGCAACGCGGGTCCGGAGGCCGGCCTGCGGGCCGTCGCGAAACGCGCCATCGACGACATCCGGCGCGGCGTCGTCGCTGTTGATGGCGGGTAGGGTGATGCAAACGCTACGGTGGGGAGCGGCGAATCGCTACCAGATCAAGGAGAGACGATGAGCGGACCGCAGGGATCTGACCCCAATCCCTGGCAGGCTCAGCAGCCCGCCCAGGGTCAGGATCAGCCTGCCCCCGGCACCGAGCCCACGACCGCGGCGCCGTCCTGGCAGCAACCCGAACATCCCGCGGGCGACACTCCCGCCTGGCAGCCCAGCGGCGGTGAGACCTGGCAGCAGCCGTCCACCGAGCCGCCGGCCTGGCAGCCCCCCGCCTACACCCAGCAGTACCCCCAGTACGGTCAGCAGCCGGCGCAGGGCTACCCGCAGCAGGGCTACCAGCCCGCCGAATACAACCCCGCCGCCTATGGCCAGCCGGGTCAGTACGGCCAGCCGCCCTACCCGCAGCCCGGACCGTACGGCCAGCCTTACGGGCAATACCCGCCGCAGGGTCAGCCGGGTCAGTACGCGCCGTACCCTCAACCCGGCGGCGAGGAAATGGCCAAGCGGTCGACGGCGGTGATCGGCACCGTCGCCGGCGTGCTCGCGGCGATCGTCATCGCCGTCGTCCTGGTTCTCGGTTTCTGGAAGCCCGGCTTCTTCGTGACCACCAAGCTGGACATCACCAAGGCGCAGCAAGGCGTGCAGCAAATCCTCACCGATGAGACCAACGGCTACGGTGCCAAGAACGTCAAGGACGTCAAGTGCAACAACGGCCAGAACCCGACGGTGAAGAAGGGCGACACCTTCAACTGCGAGGTCAGCATCGACGGCACCAAGCGTCAGGTGACGGTCACGTTCCAGGACAACAACGGCACTTATGAGGTCGGCCGCCCCAAGTAGGTCTCACGCTGGCGCGAGTGTGCATCAAATGCGCACTCGCGCGGCGTGTCACGGTACCGACTCGCACGCTCGCCGGCCGGGCTCAACCCGGCAGCGTGTCCAGGGCTTTCTGTAGCCGCGCGATCGAGGAGCCGACCCCGTACCGGGCCGCCAATTCCGCAACCCGCGCCGGGTTTTCGGCCGCCAACGGCAATCGGTCGTCGGTGGTGGATAGTTCCACGGGCGCATCCCGGGCCACCTGCACCACCGGGCCGGCTGCCGCGATGTAGTCGCCAGCGGCCAGCAGCTTTGTGCGAGAAGCCTTGGGCAGCTTGGATTTCGGGTCCGCTGCGGCGGCCAGGATCTCGTCGAGCGAGCCGTAGCGGGCCAGCAATGTCGCCGCGGTCTTCTCGCCGACGCCGGGAACCCCGGGTAGCCCGTCGGACGGATCGCCGCGCAGCAGAGCCAGTTCGGCGTAGGCAGGCCCGGCCCGATGCGCGGGTACGCCGTACTTCTCGGCGACCTCGGTCGGCCCGAACATCGTCGCGTTGGACAGCCCGCGTCCCAGATACAGCACCCGGATGGCGACGGGGTCGTCGGCCACCAGCTGCAACAGGTCGCGATCTCCGCTGACCACGACCACCGGATCACGCCGTTCGGCGACGGCCAGCGTCCCCAGCACGTCGTCGGCTTCGAAGCCCGCGGCTCCCGCGGTGGCGATGCCGAACGCGTCGAGCAACTCCATGATCATGTCGACCTGCGGGCTGAGCTCGTCGGGGACCTCTTCGACGTCCGGCTCGCCGCTGGGGTTCTGCTCGGCGACCCGGTGGGCCTTGTAGGACGGGATGGCGTCCACGCGGAACTGCGGGCGCCAATCCAAGTCGAGGCACACCGCCAGCCGAGCCGGGCGTTCCCGGGTGATCAACGTGGCCACGCTGTCGAGAAAGCCGCGCACCGCGTTGACCGGCCGCCCGTCGGGCGCGGTGATCGACGACGGCACCCCGAAGAAGGACCGGAACCACATGCTGGCGCCGTCGAGCAGCAACACCGGGGCGGACATGCCGTTCATCCTGCCAGGAGCGCTCCGCGCGGTCGCGCACCGTCGCGTCAGCGGATGACGGCGGCTAGCCTGGCTGGCATGAGCGCCAGCCGTTTCAGCAGCGATGTGTACTCCCGCCGGCTCGCCGCGGCGGCCGCCGCGACCGCCGGTGCCGGGCTGGCCGGCCTGGTCATCACGCCCGGCTACGACCTGCGCTACCTCGTCGGCTCGGCCGCCCAGACCTTCGAGCGGCTGACGGCCCTGGTGGTGCCGGCCACCGGCCGGCCGACGGTGGTCGTGCCGCGGTTGGAGTTGGCGTCGCTCAAGGAATCCGCGGTGCTTGACCTGGGACTGACCGTCAGCGACTGGGTGGACGGCGAGAATCCTTACGACGTGGTCGCCGACGCCCTCGGCGGGCACGCCCGGGTTGCGGTGACCGATTCGATGCCCGCACTGCATCTGCTTCCACTGGCGCAACGCCTCGGCGCGGTCCCGGTGTTGGCCACCGATGTGCTGCGCCAGTTGCGCATGGTCAAGGATCCGGCCGAGATCGACGCCCTACGCAAGGCCGGTGCGGCGATCGACCGGGTGCACGCCCGCGTTCCCGAGTTCCTGGTGCCTGGGCGCACCGAGGCCGACGTGGCCGCTGACATCGCGGAGGCCATTGTCGCCGAAGGGCATTCGGCGGTGGCGTTCATCATCGTCGGCTCCGGTCCGCACGGCGCCGACCCGCACCACGAGTGTTCGGACCGGGTGCTGCAGGCCGGCGACATCGTCGTCGTCGACATCGGCGGCCCTTACGATCCGGGCTACAACTCGGACTGCACCCGCACCTACAGTCTGGGGGAGCCGACCCCCGAGATCGCCGAACAGTATGCGGTGCTGCAGCGCGCGCAGGCGGCCGCCGTCGCCGCGGTGCGGCCCGGGGTCACCGCCGAACAGGTCGACGCCGCCGCCCGCGATGTGCTGGCCGACGCCGGGCTCGGCGACTGCTTCGTGCACCGCACCGGGCACGGGATTGGCCTGTCGGTGCACGAGGAGCCCTACATCGTCGCGGGCAACAGCCTGCCGCTGACCGAGGGTATGGCGTTCTCGGTAGAGCCGGGCATCTACTTCCCCGGCCGCTGGGGCGCTCGCATCGAGGACATCGTCATCGTCACCGCTGACGGTGCTCTGGCGGTCAACAACGGACCGCACGAGCTGACCGTGGTGCCGGTCTAGCCGGGATCAGACCGGGTCAGTCTTTGCGGTCCAGCAGCCCTGAGGAGCCCAGCACCCGCTCCACGTGGACCTCGATCACGACGCGCCGCGGGTTGACCCGGGGAGTGCGATACCGCTGGGCGTAGCGCAACTCCGCGTCGCGGATCGCTGCGGGATCCCGGTTCACACTGGCGCGGCCCTCGAGCGACAGCCAGCGGGCCCCGTCCACCTGGGACAGCACCCCGACCTCGGACCGTTCGGCGTTGACCGCCTTCTGCGAGCCGTCACTGGTGATGACTCGGGCGATGTGGGTCTTCGGGTCGAACGTGAAGCCGACCGCCACCACATGTGGTGAGTTGTCCGCGCGCAGCGTTGTCAGCATGGCGAGGTGGCGTTCGGTGAGGAATGCCAACGCATCGCCGGTCAGCCGGGTGGTTGAGTTCGCCATCGGGGTCCACGCTAGCGCAGTGAATAATCTCCAGCGTGAGTGACACGGGCCCTGGGCCGTTGGTGATCTTTGGCGGTCGCAGCGAAATCGGGACAGAACTGGCGGTGCGGCTGGCGCGCGGGGCCACCGTGGTGCTCGCCGCCCGGGGCGCCGACCGCCTCGACCAGCAGGTCGCCGCGGTGCGCGCAGCGGGTGCGACTGCCGTGCACACCGTCGAATTCGACGCCGACGACCTGGCCTCGCACGAGCCGCTTGTCGCACGTCTGGTCGCCGACTTCGGCCCGATCGGCACCGCGGTACTCGCGTTCGGCATCCTCGGTGACCAGGCCCGCGCCGAGACCGACGCCGCGCACGCGGTTGCGGTCGTACACACCGACTACGTCGCGCAGATCAGCCTTCTCACCCACCTGTCCTCGGCGATGCGATCGGCCGGCACCGGGACGCTGGTGGTGTTCTCGTCGGTGGCAGGAGTGCGGGTGCGGCGCGCCAACTACGTCTACGGTTCCGCCAAGGCCGGACTGGACGGCTTCGCTTCGGGGCTGGCCGACGCGCTGCACGGCAGCGGAGTTCGACTGCTGATCGTGCGGCCCGGTTTCGTCATCGGGCGTATGACGGAGGGCATGGCGCCCGCACCGATGTCGAGCACGCCCGCACAGGTCGCCGAGGCGACCGCGCGGGCACTGGCCAAGCGGCGGCGCGCGGTATGGGTGCCGTGGGCGCTGCAACCGGTGTTCTTCGGGATGAAACTGCTGCCGCAGTCGGTGTGGCGGAGGATGCCCCGATGACGATCGTGGTCGTGGGTATCGGCGCTGACGGGATGGCCGGGCTCGCCGAGGAGTCGAGACGCGAAATCCGCAGCGCCACCGTCGTCTACGGCTCGCCGCGCCAGCTCGATCTGCTCGACGACACCGTCGCCGCCCCCCGGCACTGCTGGCCCTCTCCGATGCTGCCGGCTCTGCAGACTCTGCTCGACGACAACCCGACCGGCGACATCCACGTGGTGGCCAGCGGTGACCCGTTGCTGCACGGTATCGGCGGCACCCTGATCCGGCTGCACGGCGCCGATCGAGTTCGGGTGCTGCCACATGTCTCTTCGGTGACCTTGGCGTGCGCGCGGATGGGCTGGGCGGTGCAGGACACCGAGGTCATCAGCCTGGTGACCGCACCGGTGCACACCGCGGTGCGACGCGGAGGCCAGGCCGTGGTGCTCTCCCGGGACAGCTCGAGCCCGGCCGAACTGGCCCGTCTGCTGACCGAAACCGGGCGGGGCGCATCCACATTCACGGTTCTCGAACACCTCGGTGGCGCACACGAGCGGGTGCGCGGCCGAGCAGCGGACGCGTGGGCCGCCGCCCCGCCCGGCGACGTCGACGATCTCAACGTCGTCGCGATCCGCTATCTGCCCGACGAACGGGTCGGCCAGGTGCAGCCCGATGCCGCGTTCGCCCACGACGGGCAGATCACTAAACAATCCATCCGCGCCGTCACGCTGACCGCATTGGCGCCGCGACCTGGTGAACTGCTGTGGGACGTCGGCGCCGGCTCGGGCAGCATCGCTGTGGAGTGGTGCCGCAGCGCGGCCGGCTGCCGCGCCGTCGCGTTCGAAAGTGACCCACAGCGCCGCGAGCGGATCGCCGCCAACGCCCGCACGTTCGGCGTTCTCGTCGACGTCCGCGGTGCGGCGCCCGAGGCGTTCACCGAGGCGCCACAGCCGGATGCGATCTTCGTCGGCGGCGGGGTGACCATGCCCGGCCTGGTGTCGGCCTGTGTCGATGCGCTGCGCCCCGGCGGACGGATTGTCGCCAACGCGGTGACCGCGGAGTCCGAAGCCCTTCTGGTGGAATGGTATTCACGCCTCGGCGGTGATCTTCGCCGGTTTCAGCATTATCACGGTGAGCCGCTCGGCGGGTTCACCGGCTGGCGTCCCGCGATGCCGATCACCCAGTGGACGGTGAGCACGCTGTGACCGTCTACTTCATCGGCGCCGGGCCCGGCGCGGCCGACCTGATCACCGTTCGTGGCCACCGACTGCTCCAGCGTTGCCCGGTATGCCTGTACGCAGGCTCGATCATGCCCGACGATCTGTTGGCGTTGTGCCCGCCGGACGCCACCGTGGTCGATACCGGCCCGCTGACCCTGGATCAGATTGTTGAGGAGATCGTCCGGGCTGACGCCGCCGGCCAGGACGTCGCGCGCCTGCACTCCGGCGACCCGTCGATCTACAGTGCCGTCGCCGAGCAGTGCCGTCGCCTCGACGGACTGGGCATCGGCTACGAAATCGTGCCCGGCGTGCCGGCGTTCGCCGCGGCCGCTGCCGTCCTCGGCCGGGAGCTGACGGTGCCGGGGGTGGCGCAGACCATCACCTTGACCCGGGTGGCGACGTTGTCGACCGCCATGCCCGACGGTGAGGACCTGGGCACGCTGGCCAAGACCGGCGGCACATTGGTGATCCACCTGGCGGCCCACCGCATCGACGCGATCGTCGAGGAACTTCTGCGCAGCGGCTACCGGCCGGACACCCCGGTGGCCGTCGTCGCCTTCGCGAGCTGGCCGCAGGAAGTCGTGCTGCGCGGCACCCTGGCCGACATCGCCGCACAGATGCACGACGCCGCGATCACCCGCACCGCGGTGATCATCATCGGGGATGTGCTTGCCGCCGAAGGGTTCACCGACAGCTACCTGTATTCCTCCGGCCGAACCCGGGGTAGCAGGCACTGATGCGGATCCTGCTGCTGGGCGGCACCGGGGAGGCGCGATCGCTGGCTGCGCGGCTGCACCCCGACCACGACATCGTCAGCTCGTTGGCGGGGCGGGTGCCCGACCCGGCATTGCCGGTGGGCCCGGTACGGGTCGGCGGTTTCGGCGGCGTCGCCGGTCTTCAGCAGTGGTTGCGCACCAACGACATCGGTGCCGTCGTCGATGCCACCCACCCGTTCGCGGCCACCATGACCACCCATGCCGCCCAAGCGTGCGCGGCGTTGCGGCTGCCGCACATGGTGCTCGCCCGCCCGGCGTGGGACCCGGGCGGGGCGATCCTGGTGCGCTCTGACGCCGAGGCCGCGCGCGTCGTCGCCGCCAACGAGTATGCGCGGGTCTTCCTGACCACCGGGCGTTCCGGCGTCGCACCGTTCGCCGGAAGCGACGCCTGGTTCCTGATCCGCGTGGTCACCCCGCCCGAGCCCGGCGTGCTGCCACACCGACACCGGGTGCTGCTCTCCCGCGGACCCTACGACTATGACGGCGAGGTTGCGCTGTTGCGGGACAACGCCATCGACGCGCTGGTGACCAAGAACAGCGGCGGAGAGCTGACCCGGGCCAAGCTCGCGGCCGCCGACGCGCTGGGCGTACCGGTGGTGATGATCGACCGGCCGCCGCTACCGCCCGGGGTGCACACCGTCGACACCGTCGAGGCGGCGCTGGACTGGGTTCGCCTGTTGCGCTAGGCGTCCGAGGTGACGCCGGTAGCGCGTCGGGTGCACTGGAACGCACGCTCGAGGTGAGGTCGTTTGCGCCGCAACACGATCCCGCCGATGGCACCGCGGTGAGGCTGGGGGAAAGTGTCTACGTTGATGCGCAAGCAAACCGATCGAGTTGTCAGCCCGGGTAACGGCGCGGGGTGAACACCGTGTCGCCGTACCACTGCGTCTGTGAGGAGCCGACGATCAGCAGGCAGCGCATGTCGACGTCGGCCGGGTCGAGATCGGCCAGTCGCACCACCGTCACCGATTCCTGTGAGCCGGCCACGTCACGGCCGATCACCACCGGCGTGCCCGGATCGCGGTGTTCGAGCAGCAGATCCCGCATGGCGCCGACCTGCCAGGTGCGGGTCTTCGAGGCCGGGTTGTAGATCGCCAACACCAGATCCGCCGCGGCGGCGGCTTTCAACCGCGCCGCGATGATGTCCCAAGGCTTGAGCCGATCGGACAGCGAAATCACTGCATAGTCATGGCCCAGCGGGGCGCCGACGCGGCTGGCGACCGCCTGCGCGGCCGTCATCGCCGGGATCACCCGCACCGACACGTCGGGCCACTGCTTGGCCTCTTCGAGCACTGCGGTGGCCATCGCGAACACCCCCGGGTCACCGGAGGACACCACAGCGACGGCACGACCCTGCTCGGCCAGTTCGCAGGCCAGCCGGGCGCGCGCCGGCTCGTCGGTGTTGTCGCTCGGGTGACGAATTTGCCCGGCGCGCAGCGGCACCCGGTCCAGATAGGGGCCGTACCCGATCAGGTCGGTGGCCGCCGCCAGTTCCTGCCGGCTCTGCGGTGTCGTCCACGCCACGTCGCCGGGACCGAGGCCGACGACGGCGACGCCGCCGGTTACCGATGTCGCCGCCTGCGCGGCTCGGGTGTCTGATGTCGCCGCCTGCGCGGCTCGGGTGTCTGATGTCGCCGCCTGCGCGGCTCGGGTGTCTGATGTCGCCGCCTGCGCGGCTCCGGGCAGGATCGCGATGGAGAAGTACGGCACCGTCTCGGCATCGACCTCGCTGGCGGGCAACACCCGCTGGGCATCGGTGCTGGCACGTTCGACATAGAATGCCTCGTCCAGCCGCCCCGCCATCGAAAGGGCTTCGCGCACTTGCGGATATGTGCGGCCGAGTTTCATCACCACGGCGGCGTCAGCGTCGGCGAGACGGCGGGCCAGCTCATGAACCGCCATGGTGCCCGGCA
Source organism: Mycolicibacterium sp. CBM1 (assembly GCF_054073305.1). NCBI lineage: Bacteria > Bacillati > Actinomycetota > Actinomycetes > Mycobacteriales > Mycobacteriaceae > Mycobacterium > Mycolicibacterium sp. CBM1. The sequence continues at coordinate 77,818 of NZ_JBSXPP010000018.1, forward strand.
ACACCGAGAGCACCTCGTCACCGGTCACCAGCGGTGTGGAGATGGCTGCGGACGCCGCGCTGACCGATGTCACGCCTGGGATGATCACCGCGTCGAACCGCGCGGTCAGCCGGGTGTGCATGTGCATGTAGGAGCTGTAGAACAGCGGGTCGCCCTCCGCCAGCAGCGCGACGTCGCGTCCGGCCTGCAAATGGGCGGCGATGCGCTCGGCCGCCTCCCGGTAGAAATCCTCCATCGCGCCGGCGTATCCGCCGGGGTGATCGACGGTCTCGGTGGTCACCGGGTAGACCAGATGCTCCTCGATCTGCCCGGCCCGCAGGTAGGGCTCAGCGATGCGGCGCGCGATGCTGCGGCCGTGCCGGGCGCTGTGGTAGGCCACCACAGCGGCTTCACCGATGATCCGAACGGCCTTGACCGTGACCAGTTCGGGGTCTCCCGGGCCCAGCCCGACGCCATAGAGGGTTCCGGTACCGCTGGTCATTCGCGTTCGCTCGCAATCGCATTCACCGCGGCCGCCGCCATCGCGCTGCCACCACGGCGGCCCCGCACCACCAGATACTCCATCCCGCGCGGGCGGGCGATCAATTCGTCCTTCGACTGCGCCGAGCCGACGAATCCCACCGGACCGCCCAGCACCGACACCGGCGCAGGCACACCGTCGTCGATCAACTCGAGCAGCCGGAACAACGCGGTGGGGGCGTTGCCGATCGCGAAGACCGCACCGGCGAACCGGTCGGCCCACAGTTCCACACCCGCGGCCGAACGGGTGGTCTCTCGGCGCCGGGCCAGGTCGGCGGCCCGCGGATCGGCGACCAGCGACACCACCTCGTTGCCGGCGGGCAGGCGGGCGGCGGTGATGCCGGCGGCGACCATCGAGGAGTCACACAGGATCGGTGCGCCGGCGACGAGCGCCGCATGTGTCGCGCTGACCACACCCGGGCTGAAAGCGACGTGCTCGGCCACGTCGACCTGTCCGCAGGTGTGGATCAGGCGCACGACCGCCCTGGCGACGTCCTCGGGAAATGCCGCCAGGTCCGCCTCGGCGCGGATCGTCGCGAACGACTGCCGGTAGATCTCGGCGGCGTCGCGAATGTAGTCGAGCACCCGATCACCCTACGACTCGCCCGCCTCGCCGCGGGGTGCGACCTCCGCCGGCGCTACCGGCGCTCGCGGAACCCGTCTGCGGTCGCGACGAACACCTGACCGACCGGTGGGCTCCCGCAGGCGCGCTCGCAACCCACGTAGTGGACGTGGCCACTGATCTGCTCGGAGTCCACCACCCGGATCGCCTCGGCGCGCACATCAGCACGGGACTTCTCGCATCCCGGACTGCCCACGCAGGCGCTGACGTCGAGCCATTGTGAGTTCTCGTCGAACACCAGGCCCATCGGGGCGAGCACCCGCAGCGAGGTGTCGGCCACCCCCTCGCCCAGGTCGCACACCAGCAGTGACCGCCACGGGGTGATAACCACCGGCGCGCCGATCGCCGCGACGAACTCGGCCTGCCTGGCCGTCAGCACGCCCAGCGGCACCGCCGCACCCAGGGCGACCAGATGGTCGTCCTGCTCGATCCAGCCGACTGGAGGGCGCACCGAGGGTGCCCACGTGGCGCCGGCCGGCCCGGTCGCCACGAGGTCCGCCAGCAAGGGCGAAGCATCGTCCAATTCGGCTACCCGCCAGGCCTTTCCGCGGATCTCGACAAAACGTCGAGCGATCCGGATCAGAGTGTCCACCACTTCGGCGGGAGCCAGCCGGACGCCGGTGTCGCGCCCGGCTAGCAGCAGCGCGGCATCGGTGCCCAGCACGTGGACACCCGCGTCGGCGCCCAGCCCGGAGATGTCCCCGCGGCCGTCGTCGATGCCGAACAGGAATCGGCCCGGTAGCCCGGCCAGCTGCGGGTCGGCCTGGATGGCGGCGTCGAGTTCGATGACCCAGGGCCGCACGTCCGCAAGACCGCCTACCCGCCCTGACAGCGGGGAGGCGACGATGTTGCGCACCCGCTCATGGGTGGGCGAGGGCAGCAGGCCCGCCGCGGCCGCGACATCGGCGACCGCCGCCGCGTCGGTCACGCCCCGCAGTTGCAGATTGGCGCGGACCGTCAATTCCAGGGTGCCGTTGCCGCATGTGATGGCCGCGTGCGCCAACGCCTCCAGCTGCGCCCCGGTGATCATCCCGGCCGGCAGCCGCAGGCGGGCCAGCGCACCGTCAGCGGCCTGATGTACCTGCAGGGCACCGGGGCAGGCGTCGTCCGCGCGCGATCTGCTCACCCGTCTACGGTACGGCCACCTCAGCGGTGCGCGTGGTCGTCAATCATCGCGGCGACCCGGCGCAGCGCGGGTTCCAGGACGTCGATGTCGACCGACCCGAGCGCCAGCCGCAACGCGTGCGGGACGTGGCCGGTGGTCGCGAACGGTCGGGCGGTGGTGACCGCGATGCCGTCCTCCAGAAGTTCGGCGGCCACCTGGTCCGGGCGCGCGTCCGGCGGCAGGGGCAGCCACACGATGTAGGACGAGGGATGACTGACCGGCCGGTGGCCGTCGAGGATCTGCCGGGCGATGCGATTGCGGTGGCGGGCGTCGAGACGCTTGGCGGCTTCCAGTCGGACAACGGTGCCGTCCTCGAGCCAGCCGGTGGCGATCGCGGTGATCAGCGCCGGGGTGTTCCACGTGGTGGCCCGCACAGCCCGCTCCAGCGGCTCGACCAAATCTTGTGGGGCGCTAAGGAATCCGAAGCGCAGACCGGTGGCGACGCTCTTGGACAACCCCGAGATGTAGATCGTCGCCTCTGGCAGCAGGGTCGCCAGTGGCGGAGGGGCGTCCTCGGCCAGGAACGCATAAGCGCCGTCTTCGATGACCAGGAGATCGTGACGGCGGGCGATCTCCACCAACCGCTCGCGCCACGACACTGGGCTGACCCAGCTCAGCGGGTTGTGCATGGTCGGCATCGTGTAGACGGCACGCACAGGTGCGGTGGCGCAAAGCTGCTCCAGCGCATCGAGATCCGGGCCGTCGACCGTCGCGGGCAGCGGCGCCAATTCGAGGTGGTGGGCCTGCGCGAGGATCTTGAACCCGGGATAGCTCAGCGCGTCGACGGCGACGATGTCGCCGGGGCGGAACGCGGCAAGGGCGGTGACCGCCAGCGCGTGCTGTGCTCCGCTGACGATCAGGACGTGCTCCGGTCGCACAGCCAACCCGCGAAGGCGGAGGTGTTCGGCGACGGCTGCGCGCTCGTGGGGGCGACCGGCATGGGGCTGGTAGCGCAGCAACGCGGCAAGGTCTCCCTGGGCGGCCACGTCGCGCAACGCCGTTCGCAGTAGGTCGGCCTGACCCGCCAACGCGGGGATGTTGAAGTTGAGGTCGACGACGTCGGCGGCGACGGCGAGTTGGTCGACGCCGTGGGCGGAGGGCAGGGTGGCATCCCGCACGAACGTGCCGCGGCCGGCTTCCCCGCTGACCAGGCCCAGTGCGGCGAGTTCGGCATAGACCCGAGACGCGGTCGCCAGGGCCAGGCCCTCGCGGCCGGCCAGTTCGCGATGGGTGGGCAGCCGCGTCCCGGGGGCCAGCCTGCCGGCGCGGATGTCGGCGGCCAGCGCATCGACGACCCTGCGATACCGCGCGCGTCCCATGCCGGGATTGTATCCATGACAATTTGTTGATTGTCCTGCTTTTGCCCTTCTAGGGTCAGCGCCAGACAGTTTTCGTGCACGACCGGAAAGGCGACCACATCATGCATATCGCGATCCTCACGTTCGAGGGCTTCAACGAACTGGACTCCTTGATCGCCCTGGGCGTGCTCAACCGGGTGCGTGAGCCGGGCTGGCAGGTGTCCATCGCCGGGCCGAGCCCGCGGGTTCGATCCATGAACGGTGTGGTGATCGAGTCCCACATCACGCTGGCCGAGGCCACTGGCGCCGATGCGGTGATCGTGGGCAGCGGCATCGCCACCCGCGAGGTCGTCGCCGACCCGAGCTTGATGGCACAGCTGCAGTTCGACCCGGCGCGCCAGCTGCTCGGGGCGCAGTGCTCGGGCACGTTGATCCTGGCCAAGCTCGGGCTCCTCGGCGGCGTGCCCGCGTGCACCGACCTGACCACCAAGCCGTGGGTGCAGGCCGCCGGTGTCGACGTCCTCGACCAGCCGTTGTTCGCCCGTGGAAATATCGCGACGGCGGGTGGCTGCTTGTCGTCGCCGTATCTGGCCGGGTGGATGATCGCGCGGCTGCGCGGTGTCGACGCCGCCGAAGAAGCGCTGCGCTACGTCGCCCCGGTAGGGGAGAAGGACAGCTACGTCGCGACGGCGATGGCCAACATTGCCGCGTACCTGCCAGTCGGACTGAGCAAGTGAGACGTCGTCACACGGTAACTGGCTGTGCGGCAACGATATCCGGCGCCACCGCCGCCGAGTAACCCGAGGCATCGCCGGCCACCGCTCGGCTGGGCCTGCCGTGGATGTCGACCGGGATGTCACCGGACAGGGTCACCCGGCGCAGGAACCGCGGCTGGTCGTCGTAGTCGGCCACGCCGTAGTGCTGGGTGGCGCGGTTGTCCCACAGCGCGAGATCACCTACCCGCCACGTCCAGCGGACGGTGTTCTCCAGTCGGGTGATCCGGTTCTGCAGCAGTGCGAACAGGCTCGCCGACTCGCTGGTGCCCAGGCCCACGAACCGTTTGACGAAATTGCCCAGCACCAGTACGCGCCGTCCCGTCTCGGGATGCACCCGCACCACCGGGTGCTCGGTCTCGTAGTAGTCCGACTGGAATTCGGCGCGATACTGGTGGGTCTCCTCGGTGGTTGCCTCGGCGTTCTCGGCCTGCCCGGTGGCGTAGTCGTAGAGGTTGGTGTGGGTGGCCCACAGGTTCTCGGCCAGTGCGCGCAACGCCGGCGGCAGCTGGTCGTAGGCGGCCTCGGTGGATGCCCACACGGTGCTGCCGCCGTAGGCGGGCAGGGTCACCGCACGCAGCAGCGACGCCTTGGGCACCCGGTCGACGAAGGTGACGTCGGAGTGCCAGGCATTGGCTTTGTCGCAGCGGGAATCGATGGGCAGCACGGTGGCGCCGCGCGAGGTGACGGTGGGGTGCGCGATGGTCGGCACTCCCAGCAGCTCGGAAAACGCGACCTGGCCGTCGTCGTCGAGATGGTGTTGGTCGCGGAAGAAGACGACCTTGTGTTCCAAGACTGCGGCGCGGATCGCGTCGATTGTGGCCGGGTCCAGATCGCCCCCGAGGCGGACCCCCGAGATCACCGCACCGAGGTGGGCGCCGAGCTTGGAGACGTCGAGTGAAGTGGGCATGACCTCGATGGTTACCGGGCCACACGCGCCGGTACACCGTTGCGCTTGGGCAGATCCGAATGGCGCCGGATCCGAATGGGTCCGAAGCGGCGCCGTACGGTACGAATGGGGGGTGCCTTCCACCGTGTTGTTGTTGTCGACCTCTGACACCGACCTGATCACCGCCCGCGCCAGCGAGGCGGGCTACCGGTGGGCCAATCCGGCGCGGCTGGCCGACGGCGAGCTGACGGAGCTGCTTGCCGACGCCGACGTGGTGGTAGTCCGGATTCTCGGCGGCTACCGCGCCTGGCAGCACGGTATCGACGCGGTCGTCGCCAGCGGGGTGCCGGCCGTCGTGGTCAGCGGCGAGCAGGCACCCGACGCCGATCTGATGGAGCGATCCACGGTGCCCGCGGGCATCGCGATGCAGACCCACATCTACCTCGCGCAGGGCGGGGTGGAGAACCTGCGTCAACTGCACGCATTCCTGACCGACACCCTGCTGATGACCGGCTTCGGCTTCAACCCGCCGGCGCCGACGCCGTCATGGGGGGTGTTGGACCCACCGTGCGAGGGATGCGAAGGCTGTGGGGTGGAGCGCGCAGCCGATATCCGTCCCACAATCGCGGTGCTGTACTACCGCGCCCAGCAATTGGCCGGCAACGTCGACTACATCCGCGCGATGTGTACGGCGATCAGGCGGGCCGGCGGTCGCCCGCTGCCGGTGTACTGCACCTCGCTGCGAACCCCCGAACCCGAACTCCTGGACCTGCTGGCCACCGCCGACGCCATGGTGGTCACCGTGCTGGCCGCGGGCGGGGCGCGGCCGGCGACGGCGACGGCAGGCAACGACGACGGCAGCTGGGACGTCAAACATCTTGCCGCCCTAGATGTTCCGATCTTGCAGGGGTTGTGTTTAACGAGTTCGCGGGCCACCTGGTCGGTCAGCGATGACGGGCTGAGCCCGCTCGACGTCGCCACCCAGGTTGCCGTGCCCGAGTTCGACGGCCGCATCATCACGGTGCCGTTCTCGTTCAAGGAGATCGATTCCGACGGGTTGATCTCCTATGTGCCCGACCCGGAGCGCTGTGCGCGGGTGGCCGGGCTGGCGGTCAACTACGCCACCCTGCGCCGCGTCGCGCCGTCCGACAAGCGCCTGGCGCTGGTGTTCTCGGCCTACCCGACCAAGCATTCGCGGATCGGCAACGCGGTCGGGCTCGACACCCCGGCCAGCGCCATCGCCTTGTTGCACGCGTTGGCTGCCGCCGGCTACGAGATTGGCGACATCCCCGGGGTGGCGGCAAGCGACGGCGACGCCCTGATGCACGGGCTGATCGAGCGGGGCGGCCAGGACCCCGACTGGCTCACCGAAGGCCAATTGGCCGGCAACCCGATCCGCATTCCGGCGGCCCGCTACCGGGAGTGGTTCGCGACGCTGCCCGCCGAGCTGACCGAGGCCATGGTCACGCACTGGGGGCCGCCGCCCGGCGAGTTGTTCGTCGACCGCAGCCGCGATCCCGACGGCGAGATCGTCGTCGCCGCAATCCAGTCTGGCAACGTCGTGATCCTGGTTCAGCCGCCGCGCGGATTCGGCGAGAACCCGGTGGCCATCTATCACGACCCCGACCTGCCGCCAAGCCACCACTACCTGGCCACCTACTTCTGGCTGCGCCACGAGTTCGGTGCGCACGCCGCCGTCCACCTCGGCAAGCACGGCAACCTCGAATGGTTGCCCGGCAAGAACGTCGGCATGTCCGCGTCCTGCGGCACCGACGCCGCGCTGGGCGACCTGCCGCTGATCTATCCGTTCCTGGTCAACGACCCGGGGGAGGGCACTCAGGCCAAACGCCGGGCGCACGCCACCCTGGTCGATCACCTCATCCCGCCGATGGCGCGTGCCGAGAGCTACGGGGACATCGCCCGACTCGAGCAGCTCCTCGACGAGCACGCCAACATCGCCGCACTGGACCCCGGCAAGCTGCCCGCGATCCGCCAGCAGATCTGGACCCTGATGCGGGCAGCCAAGATGGACCACGACCTGGGTTTGGCTGAACGGCCCGAGGACGACAACTTCGACGACATGCTGCTGCACGTAGATGGCTGGCTCTGTGAGATCAAGGACGTCCAGATCCGCGACGGACTGCACATCCTGGGCGCCGCTCCCGCCGGCGAAGCCGAGCTGGACCTGGTGCTGGCCATCCTGCGGGCCCGCCAGCTGTTCGCCGGCGATCAGCACCTGCCCGGACTTCGTCAGGCGCTCGGGTTGGCCGAGGACGGCACCGACGAGCGTGGCGCGGTCGACGTCGCCGAGCAGCAGGCTCGTGACCTGCTGGTCGCCCTGCAGGCGTCGGGCTGGGATGCCGGGCGCGTCGACGAACTCACCGACTCGCCCGCGGTCGCTGACATCCTGCGGTTCGCCGCCACTGAGGTGGTGCCGCGGCTGGCCGGCACCTCGGCCGAGATCGAACAGGTGCTGCGAGCCGTGGACGGGCGGTTCATCCCGGCCGGGCCGTCAGGGTCGCCGCTGCGCGGTCTGGTCAACGTGCTGCCCACCGGGCGCAACTTCTATTCGGTGGATCCCAAGGCCGTGCCGTCGCGGCTGGCGTGGGAAACCGGTGTGGCGATGGCGGATTCGCTGCTGGAGCGCTACCGAACCGACCACGGCGACTGGCCACGATCGGTCGGCCTGTCGGTGTGGGGCACTTCGGCGATGCGCACCTCCGGCGACGATATCGCCGAAGTCCTCGCCCTGCTCGGTGTCCGACCGGTATGGGACGACGCGTCGCGGCGGGTGGTCGACCTGGAGGCCATCGCTGCGGCCGAACTGGGCCGACCCCGCATCGACGTCACCGTGCGCATCTCCGGCTTCTTCCGCGACGCCTTCCCGCACGTAGTGACTATGCTCGACGACGCCGTGCGCCTGGTCGCCGATCTCGACGAACCCGTCGAGGAGAATTTCGTGCGCGCCCACGCTCTGGTCGACCTGGCCGAACACGGTGACCACCGGCGGGCCACCACCCGGATCTTCGGTTCAAAGCCGGGCACCTACGGTGCTGGTCTGCTGCAGCTGGTGGACAGCCGTAACTGGCGCGACGATGCCGACCTCGCCGAGGTCTACACCGCCTGGGGTGGCTTCGCCTACGGGCGCGAGCTCGACGGCAGGCCGGCCGCCGAGGACATGTCGACGCAGTATCGCCGAATTGTGGTGGCGGCCAAGAACATCGACTCCCGCGAACATGACATCGCCGACTCCGACGACTACTTCCAGTACCACGGCGGCATGGTCGCCACCGTGCGTGCGCTGACCGGCAAGGCGCCGGCGGCCTACATCGGCGACAACACCCGGCCCGACGCGGTTCGCACCCGCACCCTCTCGGAGGAGACCGCGCGGGTGTTCCGGTCCCGCGTGGTCAACCCGCGCTGGATGGCGGCCATGCGCAGGCACGGCTACAAGGGCGCCTTCGAAATGGCCGCAACGGTGGACTACCTGTTCGGCTACGACGCCACCGCCGGTGTGATGGCTGACTGGATGTATGAGCAGCTCACCGAGTCCTACGTCCTTGACCCGGAGAATCGCAAGTTCATGAACGAGTCCAATCCCTGGGCGCTGCACGGGATGTCGGAGCGGCTGCTGGAAGCGGTCGGTCGCGGCATGTGGGAGAACCCCGACCCGGCGATGCTGGACGGGCTTCGCCAGGTCCTGCTGGAGACCGAGGGCGACCTCGAGGCCCGGTAGAGGTTCGGCGGGCGGGAGCGTAGCGACTGGGGGATAGGTTCGGCGGGCGGGAGCGTAGCGACTGGGCGGCTAGATTGAACGCATGGCTCCCAGCTTCGCTGATGTGATCAAGTCCCAGTACGTTTCGCTGACCACGTTCACCAAGGACGGCCGGCCCAAGCCGACACCGATCTGGATCGCCCCGGACGGTGACCGTGCCCTGGTGATCACCGGTAAGGATTCCTGGAAGGTCAAGCGCATCCGCCACACCCCGCGGGTGACCCTGGCGCCCTGCGACCGCAGCGGCAACGTCAAGGGCGAAGCGGTCGAAGCGGTCGCCTCCATCCTCGACCCGGCGCATACCGATCAGGTCTACGACGCCATCGGTAAGCGCTACGGCCTGCTCGGTCAGGTCTTCAACTTCTTCTCCAAGCTGCGCGGCGGCGCCAAGCGCAACGTCGGCCTTGAGATCACCGCACCCTAGAACTCACAGACTCTTATAAGACTGACTCGGAACCCCACCGGTCGGCGGGCCGTTTCCCTTACATGGTGATGCGGACGTTCCTGCTCTACGTGCTGGTCGAACTCGCGGTTCTGGCCGGCTTGACCTGGTCTCTCGGTCTGGGTTGGACATTGCTGATCCTGCTGGCCACCTCGGTGGTCGGGGTGGCCCTGGCCGGTTCGCAGGTCAAGCGCCAGATCCTGCGGCTGCAACGCACCCGCACCAATGCGCAGGGCGCGGTCGCCGACAGCATGCTGGTGGCGCTTGGCACCGTGCTGGTCTTCATCCCGGGTCTGGTCACCACCGCGGTCGGCGCCCTGATGCTGCTGCCCCCGACCCGCATTGTGGTCCGCCCACTAGCCGCAGCGCTGCTCACCCGTGGCATCGCCCGCCGGGTCACGGTGGTGAATCTCGCCGCACCGGGTTACCCGGGCCGGCCGGACTACATCGACGGCGAGGTCATCGACGAGCAGGTTCCCGGTCGTGTGCACGACGCCGGCATCGTGCGCCGCTCGAGCGTGTATCCCGGTTTCTGACCCCGTGTAGCCGCCCCACCTAGCCGGGGCAGACTGACCACCGTGACCACACTGCTGCTCAACGGACGCGTGCACAGTCCGTCGCACCCGGACGCCACCGCGATGGCCGTCCGCGACGGTGTCGTCGGCTGGCTCGGTAGCGACGACGTGGGCCGGTCTCAGTTCCCGGACGCCAGGATCGTCGACCTCAGCGGCGCCTTCGTCGCCCCAGCCTTCGTCGACAGCCACGTCCACGTGACCTCCACCGGGCTGCTCATCACCGGACTGGATCTGACCGGCGCCACCTCCAAACAGCACTGCCTGGCGCTGCTCGCCGAGCACGTCGCCGCCCACCCCGGCCAGCCGGTGTGGGCACACGGCTGGGACGACACCTGCTGGGTGCGCGACGAGGCGCCGACTACCACCGAGATCGACGCCGTCCTCGGCGCCGTGCCGGCCTACCTCGCCCGTATCGACGTGCACTCGGCCGCGGCCTCGACGGCACTGCGACAGCTCGTCTCGGGCCTGCCGGCCGCCGCCGGCTACGAGCCGGACCGCCCGCTGTCCGCCGATGCCCACCACCTGGTCCGGGCGCAGGCCCGTCGGCTGCTGACCTGGCAACAGCGTGCCGACGCCCGCCGTGCAGCCCTGGATGCGGCAGCCGCCGCCGGCATCGTCGCGGTGCACGAATGCGCCGGCCCCGACATCGGCGGTGCCGAGGACTGGCAGGAGCTGCGGGGCACCAGCCATGGCGTGGAGGTGGTCGGCTATTGGGGGGAGGCGGTGTCCAGCGCCGCGCAGGCCCGCGCTCTGACCGAGCAGACCGGCGCACACGGGCTGGCCGGCGACCTCTTTGTCGACGGCGCCCTCGGCTCGCACACCGCGTGGTTGCGCGACCCCTATGACGACGCGCCACACAGCACCGGCACCTGCTACCTGGATACCGCCGCCGTCACCGACCACCTGATGGCCTGCACCGAGGCGAGAGTAACCGCCGGGTTCCACGTCATCGGCGACGCCGCCGTCACTGCGGTGGTCGAGGCGTTGGAGGCAGTCGTCGAACGGTTCGGTGCGCCGGCGGTCGCCCGCTGCGGGCACCGGCTCGAGCACCTGGAGATGGTGTCCGCCGAACAGGCCGCCAAGCTGGGCAGTTGGGGCGTGGTGGCCAGTATGCAACCGAATTTCGACGCGCTGTGGGGAGGCGGCGCCGGCATGTACGCCCGCCGGCTTGGGATCGACAGAGCCGCCCTGCTCAATCCCTTCGCGCTGTTAGCATCGGCAGGCGTGCCCTTGGCGTTCGGCTCCGATGCCCCCGTGACCAGCATTGATCCCTGGTCGACAGTGCGCGCCGCTAGCCACCATCGCACCGCAGGCAGCGCCATCTCGGTGCGCGCGGCCTTCGCGGCGGCCACCCGCGGCGCCTGGCGGGCGGCCGGGGTGCGTGACGGTGTCACCGGCACCCTGGTGCCGGGCGCGCCGGCTTCTTACTCGGTGTGGGAGGGCGGCTCGGGAGAACCGCTCGACCTGGATGTCAGCGCCCCCGCCGACGGGGTGCAGCGCTGGTCCACCGATCCACGCTCGCGCGTTCCCGTCCTGCCTTGCCTGGAGCCCGGCGAGCCGCTGCCACGCTGCCGGCAGACCGTGCACCGAGGTGTCGTGATCCATGGCTGACGCCGAACCCGCTCCCGTCGCCGAACCCGCTCCCGACGGTCGCGTCGCCGCCCTCCTGGCACGATGGCGCAGCGCGGCCGTGGTGGCGGTGCCGCCGCGCATCATGCGGCTGCTCGTCGCGGTGACGGCCGGGCTGCTGCTGTGCATCAGCTTCCCGCCGATCGGCTGGTGGTGGTCGGCTGTCATCAGCTTCGCGTTGCTGGGCTGGGTGCTGGTGCATCCCAGGACCACCATGGCCGGAGGCCTGGGCTACGGGTTCCTGTTCGGGCTGGCGTTCTACATTCCGCTGTTGCCGTGGATCAGTGGCCTGGTGGGACCGGTGCCCTGGTTGGCACTGGCCGCCATGGAAGCCGCCGGCCCGGCGATGTTCGGTCTGTTCGCGGTCGTCGTGCGCCGGATGCCGGGCTGGCCGCTGTGGCTTGCGCTGCTGTGGTCACTGCAGGAGTGGCTGAAGTCTACGGTGCCTTTCGGCGGATTCCCCTGGGGTGTGGTCGGTTTCGGGCAGACCAATGGGCCGTTCCTGCCGCTGGTCCATTTCGGCGGGGTACCGCTGCTGTCGTTCGGGATCGCGCTGCTCGGCATGTCGCTGGCCGCGCTAGCGCTCGAGATCGCCCGCTGGTGGCAACACACCGGCAGCGAGCGGCGCAGCGATCATCCCGAACTGTCCGCGTTGCTGCTGCCGGGGCTCTGCATCGTGGCGGTCATGCTGGGCACGGCGTTGGCAGCCCCGCAGGTGCGCCGTGCGGCGGGCGGGGCGGGCAATGAGCCGACGGTCACCGTCGCCGCCATCCAGGGCAACGTGCCGCGCCTCGGACTGGACTTCAACAGCCAGCGCCGCGCCGTCCTGGACAACCATGTGCGAGAGACCAGCCGGCTGGCCGAGGATGTCCGCGCCGGGACCGCGCCGCAACCGCAGTTCGTGATCTGGCCGGAGAACTCCTCGGACATCGACCCGATGAACAACCCCGATGCGGCTCAGCAGATCGGCGTCGCCGCGCAGGCTATCGGCGCACCGATCCTGGTCGGCACCGTCCTGGCCCGACCGGACTGGACCCCGCAGAATCCCGCCGCGTCCAACACGATCATCGTGTGGGATCCGGTCACCGGTCCCGGCGAGCGCCACGACAAACAGATCATCCAGCCGTTCGGCGAGTACCTGCCGTGGCGGGGCCTGTTCAAGCACCTGTCCTCCTACGCCGACCGCGCGGGATATTTCGTACCGGGTACCGGCACTGGCGTCGTGCACGCAGCGGGCGTGCCGGTCGGGGTGGCGACCTGTTGGGAGGTCATCTTCGACCGGGCGCTGCGCCAGTCGGTGCGCAACGGTGCCCAGATCCTCGCCGTTCCGACGAACAACGCCACGTTCGACCAGAACATGAGCGAGCAGCAGCTCGCCTTCGCCCGGGCCCGGGCCGTCGAGCACGACCGCTACGTGGTGGTCGCCGGCACTACCGGCATCAGCGCGGTCATCGCGCCCGACGGCCACGAGGTCGCCCGCACCCAGTTCTTCACCCCGGCCTACCTCGACGTGGCGGTTCGCCTCAAAACCAGCCTGACGCCGGCCACCCGGTGGGGGCCGCTGGTGCAGTGGGTTCTGGTCGGTGCCGCCGTTGCCGTCGTCATCGCGGCCATGCTGCACAATGGTTGGTTCACGCGCCCGTTACGCCGCAGGCGGCCGGAACGGGACGCGATGAGCAGGTCCGGGGGCCCAGACGACGGCGAGGACCCGCAGGAGCTGGGCGAATCACCCCCAGCCCTGGCCGGGCAGCACGACAAAGGAGAGTCATGAGCAACCAGGGCGAGAAGGGCGGCGAAAAGCGCCCTGAAAAGGGGCACGAACACCCCAGCCAGCGCACCCTGGTGATCATCCCCACGTTCAACGAGATCGAGAACCTGCCGCTGATCGTGGGCCGCGTGCACAAGGCATGCCCGGAGGTCCACGTGCTCGTGGTCGACGATGGCAGCCCGGACGGCACCGGTGAGCTCGCTGACGAACTGTCGCTGGCCGACCCCGATCGAGTGCACGTGATGCACCGCACCGCCAAGGACGGCCTCGGGGCCGCCTATCTAGCCGGCTTCGCGTGGGGGCTGAGCCGCCAATACAGCGTGCTCGTCGAGATGGATGCCGACGGCAGCCATGCGCCCGAACAGCTCTACCGGTTGCTCGACGCCATCGACAACGGCGCCGACCTGGCCATCGGTTCGCGCTACGTGGACGGCGGGACGGTCCGTAACTGGCCGTGGCGGCGGCTGGTGCTGTCGAAGACCGCCAACACCTATTCGCGCGTGCTGCTCGGCGTCGGAATCAACGACATCACCGCCGGCTACCGCGCCTACCGGCGCGAAGTGCTGGAGAAGATCGACCTGTCCGCCGTCGACTCCAAGGGGTACTGCTTCCAGATCGACCTGACCTGGCGGACGATCAACAACGGCTTCACCGTGGTCGAAGTGCCGATCACCTTCAGCGAGCGTGAACTCGGCGTGTCCAAGATGAGCGGATCCAACATCCGCGAAGCCATGGTCAAGGTCGCCCAATGGGGCGTCGGCGGGCGCTTCGACCGCGCCCGCGGAGTGGTCCGCTAGGGCCTGCGGACAAGCCCTAGCGGCAGCGCGGTCAGCTGCCCCGGCGCTTGGACTTGATCAGATCCAGCCGCTCCTTAAGCAGCTCGTCGAGTTCGTCGACCGAGCGGCGCTCGAGCAGCATGTCCCAGTGAGTGCGCGGCGGCTTGACCTTCTTGGGCTCCGGCAGGTCACCGTCGAGCAGGGTGCCTTCCAGTCCGTTGCGGCACAGCCAGGTGCCGGGGATCTCGGCATCGTCGGCGAAAGGAACGTCGAATTCCTCGCCGTTGTCGGTGCGGTACCGCGCCATCTGACGCGGCGCCAGGTCGTGGTTGCGGTCCGTCTCGTAGCTCACGGCTCCGAGCCGGCTGCCTCTCAAGACACGATCAGCCATCGTCAACTCTCCTCAAACGCGTTATGTAGTCGCACATAGTGAACGCCAGACCACTGCCAGCGGTTCCCGACTCGACCCCTAATGATACCGGGAGCACCAAGCATCGCCGTCTACAGTCTCAAGGCGTGACGCGTCGTTCCCGCCCGCAACCGTGCCGCTGGTGCGGTCGTGAGGTGGCCGACGCAGGTATGGGACGGCGCAGACAATACTGCCGCCAGTCCTGCCGGCAACGGGCCTACGAACAGCGCGCGCTGGTCAAGGGCAGCGCCATCCCCGACGATGCGGTCGTGCTCTCGGCCGACGAGGCCGCCGAACTGTCCGACCGGGTCTATCAGGTCCGCTGTGCCGCCGAGGACATCGCCACCGCGGTCGACGAGGGCGCTCCCGCCGACGAGTTGCGGCAGCTGTGCGACACGCTGATCCGCGCTGCCAAGGCCGCCGACGGCTGGCGCTGAGAGCGCAGATCGAGCCCCACGGGGCCGGTAGTGGCACCGTGATCAGCTGACGGACAGACCTGCCGAACACCGCCAGGACCGGGTTCGGTTGGCCGTGGTTGCAGGCCCGCCCGGGATTGATGCCCGGGCGGGCCTTTTCGTCATGGCGAATCAAACCCTTATCGGGCAGATGCGTGGTTCCTAGGGTGAAAAGCGCGGTCGACGCTCGAGACAGTCACCCCCATCACCCGCCATCGCCCGCCACATCCGAAGGATTCTCACCGTGACCACGCCCGCCGCGCCGGCCTCCGCGCCGGTACTGCCGGCGGGTTCCCGCACGTCCGCACAACGCCGCAACCGGCAATGGACGCTGGTGCGGTGGGCCTCGCCGGTGATCCTGCTGGCGCTGTGGCAAATCGGCAGCGCGCTTGGGCTCATCTCCCAGGAGGTGCTGCCCGCACCGTCGCTGATCGCCGAGGCCGGGGTGGAACTCGTCCGCAACGGCCAACTCGCCGACGCCCTGATGGTTTCCGGTCTGCGGGTCGTCGAGGGCCTCCTGCTCGGCGGGATCATCGGTGTCGGCCTTGGCGCCGCGGTGGGGCTGTCCCGCTGGACCGAGGCCACCGTCGATCCACCCATGCAGATGCTGCGGGCGCTGCCGCACTTAGGCCTGATTCCGCTGTTCATCCTGTGGTTCGGTATCGGCGAACTGCCCAAGGTACTGCTGGTGGCCCTCGGCGTCAGTTTCCCGCTCTACCTGAACACCTTCTCGGCCATCCGGCAGGTCGACCCTAAGCTGTTCGAAACCGCTGACGTCCTTGGCTTTTCATTCGGACAGCGGTTCACCCACATCATCATTGCGAGCGCGGCACCGCAGGTCCTCGTCGGGCTGCGCCAGTCGTTGGCGATCGCGTGGCTGACGCTGATCGTCGCCGAGCAGATCAACGCCGACAAGGGCATCGGCTTTCTGATCAACAACGCACGTGACTTCCTGCGCATCGACATCATCATCTTCGGTCTGATCGTCTACGCGCTGCTGGGCATCGCCACCGACGCCGTGGTTCGCGCCATGGAGCGCCGCGCCCTGAGGCATCGGTCATGACGGTGACCTCCGACCGCCAGACCCGCATCGCCGGCCAGCTGCGCCATGTCGACAAGTGGTACGGCGAGCAACGAGTGCTGCACGACATCTCGCTGACCGTCGGCGCCGGCGAGATCGTGGCGCTGGTGGGCCGCAGCGGTTCGGGCAAGTCCACGGTGCTGCGGGTGCTGGCCGGGCTCTCCGACGACCACACCGGCGAACGGGTAGTCGCCGGCGCGCCTGCGCTGGCCTTTCAGGAACCGCGGTTGTTCCCGTGGCGCACCGTATGCACCAATGTCGGCTACGGATTGACCCGCTTCCGGCTGCCCCGCGCCGCGGTGACGACGCGTGCGGAGCGGGCACTGGCCGACGTGGGCCTGGCCGACCGCGCCGACTCGTGGCCGCTCACCCTGTCCGGCGGCCAGGCGCAACGGGTGTCGCTGGCGCGGGCGCTGGTCGCCGAGCCGCAACTGCTTCTCCTTGACGAGCCGTTCGGTGCGCTGGATGCGCTGACCCGACTCAGCATGCACGCGCTTCTGCTGGATCTGTGGCGCAGGCACGGATTTGGCGTGCTGCTGGTCACCCATGACGTGAACGAGGCCGTCGCGCTGGCCGACCGGGTGCTGGTGCTGGAGGCGGGCCGGGTGGTGCATCAGACCGAGATCACCGATCCGCGGCGGCCGACCGGTGCCCCGCCCGGCCAGAACGAGAACCACCGCGTCGAGCTGCTCGAGCAGCTCGGCGTGCATATCTGACAGGAGCCGTCTTGCATCCCTTGACAATTCGACGACTGCTGGTCGGGCTGGCCGTGTTGGGCCTGCTGCTGACCGGGTGTGTGTCCCGGCAGGAGAACGCCGGCGCGGCCAAAGTGCCCGACACGGTGCCGCTGAGCGACCTCGCCGACCTCACCCTGCAGGTCGGCGACCAGAAGGGTGGGACCGAGGCGCTGTTGCGGGCCGCCGGCGCGTTGGACAACCTGCCTTACCGGATCGCGTTCTCCACCTTCACATCCGGGCCACCGCAGGTGGAGGCCGCGACGGCAGGCAAGATCGACTTCGCGATCACCGGCAACACCCCACCGATCTTCGGTGCAGCCTCCGGCGCCAAGATCAAGGTGGTCGCCGCGTACAACGGCGGCGGCATGGGCGACCAGATCCTGGTGCGCGCCGACTCGTCGATCAACTCCGTCGGCGACCTGCGCGGCAAGTCGATTCTGGTCGGCAAGGGCAGCTCCGCCCACGGAAACGTGTTGGGCCAGCTGAACAAGGCGGGCCTGTCGCCGGCCGACGTCAAGCTGATCTTCCTGCAGCCGGCCGATGCGCTGTCGGCATTTCAGGCCGGCCAGGCCGACGCGTGGGCGATCTGGGATCCCTACACCGCGCAGGCGCAGCAGCAGCTGCCGGTCCGGACCATCGCGCAGGCTAAGGGCGTGACCAACGGCTACTGGTTCGGGATCGCCTCCGATGCGGCGCTGGCTGATCCCAAGCGCAACACCGCGCTGTCCGACCTGCTCGTGCGCTTCGCGAAGGCTTGCAAGTGGGCTCAGGATCATTCGAAGGAGTGGGCCGAGAAGTATTCGGCTGCAGTCGGTCTCGACTTGACGGTCGCCGAAGTATCGCAGGGCCGCAGCCTGCGGTTGCCGACGGCACTGAGCGACGACGTGGTCGCCTCGGAGCAGAAGATCGCCGATCTGTTCGCTTCCTCGGGGCAGATCCAGAACGCCCCCGATTTCGCCAAGTGGGTCGACCGTCGCTACAGCGCCGTGCTCGAGCCGAACCTCATCAGCGCCAACTAAGGAGGACCACACCGTGCCTGCAAAATTCTTCTGGTTCTTGCCCACCAACGGAGACAGCCGCTCCATCGTCGGAGCGTCGCACGCGTCGGCGCACCACGCGATTCCAGCCGGCTACCGCGCACCCACCCGGCGTTACCTGGCGGAGGTGGCCCGCGCCGCGGACCGGCTGGGCTTCGAGGGCGTGCTGACCCCCACCGGAACCTGGTGCGAGGACGCCTGGCTGACGGCCTCGGCGCTGCTCGCCGAAACCGAGCGACTGAAGTTCCTGGTGGCGTTCCGGCCCGGTCTGGTGCCGCCGACGCTGGCAGCGCAACAGGCGGCGACGTTCCAGCGGTATTCCGAGGGCCGGCTGCTGCTGAACGTGGTCAGCGGCGGAGACGACGTGGAGCAACGCAGGTTCGGCGACTGGCTGAGTCACGACGAGCGGTACGCGCGCACCGGCGAGTTCCTGCACGTCGTCAAGTCGATCTGGGGACAGGAGTCGTTCGACTTCGAGGGCGAGTATTACCGGATCCGTGACGGGCGGGTGTCCCAGCCGCCGAACCCGTTGCCGGAGTTCTATTTCGGTGGTTCGTCTGCGGCGGCACTGCCGGTCGCCGCGGACCATGTCGACGTGTACCTGACGTGGGGTGAACCGCCCCAGGCAGCGGCGGCGAAGATCGACGAGGTGCGCCGGCTCGCCGCGGCGCGCGGTCGCACCCTGCGGTTCGGGATCCGGCTGCACACCATCACCCGCGACACCTCGGCTGCGGCGTGGGCCGTCGCCGAGGAATTGGTGAACGAGCTGACCCCCGAACAGATCGCGCAGGCGACCACGTTGCATTCGAGTTCCGAATCCGAAGGGCAGCGCCGGATGACCGCACTGCACGGCGGGCGGGTCGACAAGCTGGAGATCTACCCCAACCTGTGGGCCGGCGTCGGCCTCGTCCGCGGCGGTGCGGGCACCGCCCTGGTCGGTAGCCATCAAGAGGTGGCGAACCTGATCTGGGAGTACCACTCGGTCGGCTTCGACGAGTTCATCCTGTCCGGCTATCCGCATCTGGAGGAAGCGCACTGGTTCGCCGAGGGTGTCTTCCCGATCCTGCGGGACAAAGGGGTCCTGGCCACCTAGGGGCCTGCCGGCGCGACGCGCTGCTCAGGCAGCGCGGGCGGGTGCGAGGCTCAGCGCCGCGTAACGCTGCCCGGCCTCGGTCAGTTCGGCGTCCGACAGCTCGCGAACGCCATGCAGCACAAAGGGTTCGGCGAACTCCATCCCCAGTCGCCGGGCGGTTGCCTGCAGCGGCGCCAGTAATGCGGCATACTCGATGCCGTTGAGATGTCCGGGCTGGTAGGCCTCGACCGTCCCGCCCGTGGTTGTGGCGATCCGCAGGGTTTTGCCGGCCAGAGCTCCAGGCCGGCCCGGTCCGTAGGCCCACCCCGGCGCCATCACCTGGTCGAGCCAGTTCTTCATCAGCCCCGGCACCGAGTACCAGTACGTGGGATATTGCAGGACCACATGGTCGGCCGCCTCCAGCGCGCGTTGCTCGGCGGCGACGTCGATGGCGCCATCGGGGTACAGCGTTGTCAAATCGCGGATCTCGACGTCGGGATACCTCCGGATCGCCCGTAGCAGCGCGCTATTGGCCCGCGACTCGAGGCCGCGCGGATTGGCGTAGACCACAAGGGTGTGTTCGCTCACCCCACGCGCAACTTCGCCGGAGATGCAAATGTTCCCACCCGCAAGATCCAGTGGCGTTGGGTGTTCCCGGCGCAGACCCGATTGTCGGGCCGCGGATCGCGGCGGCAATCCCGGCCGTCAGCCGGGAGTTGTTGTTGTGCAACGTGTCCAAAGTGCCAGGGTGAGGCTCATCACCGGCGGGGGCGAGCGTGGCTGACCCACGCCATCGCGACGCGCGACACCGTCGGCGCACCGGCACTAACAGACGTACTGGACCCCGATACCCGCCGGCGGCGTCGCCTGGCGGGCGCAGGCGTAGGTGTCCACGCCGTCCGCGGCCATCCGGATCGCGGACTGGTGGGCATAGTTCACACAGAGCAGCGCGGTGGCGTCGGTGCGGCAGCGATAGTCACCGAAGGACAGTGAGGTCTCGTAGGGCAGTTCGGTGCCCTGGCCATATGCGAACCGGCCGGGGTCGCCGTGCGCGGAGCCGACCTGGACGGCGGCGCCGTCGAAGTCGACCCAGCCGCCCTTCCACTGGCCGTAGGTGTCCGGCGGTTGCTGTGGTGGGTCGGTCAGGTCCACCAGGCAGGCCAGCGCGGGCGCGCCGTGCTTGGCGTCGGTCATACAGGTCGTGCCCGCCGGCGTCGTGAAGGCGACGTCGTCACCCAGCTCAGTGGTCACGCCACCGCGAAGCGCAATGTGGTACTGGGCGGCGTCGATCGGCGGGGCGGCCTCGACCCAGGTGATGGCCTCGGCCACCGGCACCCCGGATGCCGGCGCGAGGGTCGCCGACGTGGCCGACGTGGGCGCCGAGGACGACGTCGCGGTGCGCGACGGAGCGATCGGGGTCAGCTCCGTCTGACGTGCCTGACCGCCGGTCGAACTCGAACATCCCGCAACCAGCAACGACGCGGCGAGCAACACGGCGATCCGCATTCCGACAGGCTAGCGGTCGCCGGCCGGGGGAGCCGACAGGCACGTCGGAACGCGAATTGTTCGCTACCGTCGAGCGATGCATGAACACACCGTCCGTGCCACCACTATCAGCGGCGTCGTCGAAGGCTTCACCCGCAACGGTGTGAACAGGTGGCGCTCGATTCCCTACGCTCGTCCGCCCGTGGGTGCGCTGCGTTTCCGCGCCCCGCAGCCGCCTCAGCCGTGGCGCGGCGTGCGGTACTGCCACGGCTTCGCCAACTGCGCTCCTCAACAGCGTCGCTACACGATGCTTGGGGTGGGCAAGTATCAACCGATGGGGGAGGACTGCCTGACGCTCAACGT
Organism: Mycolicibacterium sp. CBM1; assembly: GCF_054073305.1. NCBI lineage: Bacteria > Bacillati > Actinomycetota > Actinomycetes > Mycobacteriales > Mycobacteriaceae > Mycobacterium > Mycolicibacterium sp. CBM1. The sequence goes on from NZ_JBSXPP010000018.1 coordinate 98,688, forward strand.
GGTCACGCCGCAATGGCCGAGCGGCGAACCGGACCACGAGCCGCTGCCGGTGATGTTCTTCATCCACGGCGGCGGCTACATCATGGGAAGTTCGGCCACACCCCTCTACGACGGTGCCGCCCTGGCCCGCCGCGGATGCGTCTACGTATCGGTCAACTACCGGCTGGGTGCGCTCGGTTGCCTGGACCTGTCGTCGTTGTCGACCGCGGACACTCCGATCGACAGCAACCTGTTCCTGCGCGACCTGGTGATGGCGTTGCGCTGGGTGCGCGACAACGTGGTCGCCTTCGGCGGCGACCCGGCCAACGTGACCATCTTCGGGGAGAGCGCGGGTGCTCACGCCGTGGCGACGCTGCTGGCGGTACCGGATGCTGAAGGGCTTTTTGCCCAGGCGATTTCGGAGAGTCCGGCCTCCGGGTTGGTTAGCTCTGGGGAAACCGCGGCGGTGATCGCCCGCAAGTTCGCCGAAGAGCTCGGCGCCGACACAGATGATGCCGCCGAGACCCTGATGCGGGCCCGGCCCCATGACCTCGTCACGACGATGGATGTTCTCCTCGAGCGCAGCCTGCACGAGATGGACGGTGCTTTCGCCGTCGGGCCCACCCACGGCGACGACGTCCTGCCGGAGGATCCGATTGCGGCGATGAAGACCGGCCGGGCGCACCGCGTCCCACTGATCGTCGGCACCAACGCCGACGAGGGAAAGCTGTTCACCCGGTTCATGAAGCTGCTACCTACGACCGAGCATGCGATCGAACGGCTGCTGGCCTACGCCGAGCCGGAGACCCGCGAACGCATCACTGCCGCCTACCCGGGGTACCCGCGCCCGGAGGCCTGCGTCCAGCTCGGCGGCGACTTCGCCTTCGGGACGGCGGCCTGGCAGATCGCCGAGGCGCACGGCGCACACGCGCCCACCTACATGTATCGCTACGACTATGCGCCACGGACGCTGCACTGGTCGGGGCTGGGTGCGACCCACGCGATGGAACTCCTGGCGGTCTTCGACGTCTACCGCACCCCGCTCGGCGCGGCCCTGACCGCCGGGATCGATCGGCGCTCAGCGGTGACGGTGAGCCGTCAGGTGCAGCGCCGCTGGCGCAGTTTCAGCCGGACCGGAGTGCCCGGCGACGATTGGCCGACCTACACCCACCCCGAGCGCCCCGTGCTGGTCTTCGACCGGAGTACCCGCCTCGAATACGACCCGCATCCGCATCGCCGGCTGGCGTGGGAAGGGTTCTCGCTGGCCAGCCGCTAAGCGACTTGACAGCTGTCAACAAGCTGCCCGGAAATGCCCTCACCGCGCCCCGCGGTGGCCTACGTTGGTCGAGTGCAGACCAATGACATCGTCATCGAACGGCCCAGCGATCTGACTGCCGAATGGCTCACCGCCACGCTCGGGTGCGGAGCGGTCAGCGCCTTTGCCACCGATCGCATCGGCACCGGTCAGATGAGTGAGTGCTACCGGGTGCGGCTCACCTACGCCCAGGGTGCTGACGGCCCCGCTTCGGTGATCCTGAAGGTGGCCGCCAGTGATCCGGTGAGTCGGCAGACCGGTGTCGTGATGGGCCTCTACGAGCGCGAGGTCAAGTTCTACACCGACATCGCGCCACTCCTGGGCGGACCGATCGCCGAGTGCTTCCACGCCGCCTACGATCCGCAGAGCGGTGTCTTCGCCCTCCTGATCGACGACGCCGCGCCTGCCGAAGTCGGCGACGAGATCCGCGGCGCCGCAATCGAAGACGCGAAACTGGCACTCGGCGAACTCGGCCGGCTGCACGCTCCGGTACTCGGCAGCGACACGCTGGCCCACGCCCAGTGGCTGAACCGGGATGCCCCGCTGAACCAGGAACTGATCGGTCAGCTCTTCGCCGCGTTCGTCGACCGGTACGGCGAGGCGATCTCCGCCGACCAGCGGCAGGTGTGTGAGCGTTTCGTCGCCAGTTTCGACGCTCACCTGGCCGAGGAGGCGGCATCGGACCGCATCAACGGCCTCGTGCACGGCGACTACCGGTTGGACAACATGCTCTTCGGTCGACCCGGTTCGCGCCGCGACCTGACGGTGGTGGACTGGCAGACCGTCACCTGGGGTCCGGCGATGACCGACGTGGCGTACTTCATCGGATGCGCGCTGACCGTCGAGGACCGGCGGGCCCACTACGACGAGCTGCTGCGCGCGTATCACGAAGGGCTGGGGCCGAATCCGCCGATCAGCCTCGAGGAGGTGCGCGACGGGGTTCGGCGCCAGAGCTTCGCCGGGGTGATGATGGCGGTGGTGTCGGCGATGCTCGTCGAACGCACCGAACGCGGGGACCAGATGTTCTTGACGATGCTCGACCGGCACAGCAGCCACGTCCTGGACACCCGCGCCCTCGACGTCCTGCCCGCCCCCGCCGCGCTGACACCCGACCCGGCAGAGGAAGGCCCGCACCAACCCGGTGACGAGCCCCTGTGGAACGAGAGCTGGTACTGGGATTTCGCCGATCCTGCGCAGGGCATCGGCGGCTGGATCCGCCTCGGGCTGGTGCCCAACCAGAAGGTCGCCTGGATCAACGCACTGGTGTGCGGGCCCGACATCCCGACCGTCGCACTGCTCGACTTCCACGCACCGTTGCCGACCGATCCTGCGGTGGCCAACGGCGACGGCGCCGAACTGCGCCACGGCCCCACCATCCCGTTGCAGTCCTACCGTGTCGATGTCGCCGGCTCGGCACTGGAGTACGACGACCCGTCGGCGCTGCTGCGCGGCGAGCCCGGCCGACCCGTCGAACTGGCCATGCACCTCACCTGGACGACCGCGGGGACCCCGTACGCCTACCGCATCACCTCCCGCTACGAGATCCCGTGCACGGTCACCGGCACCGTCACCATCGCCGGGCGCAGCTACGAGATCGAGGCCGTGCCCGGCCAGCGCGACCACTCCTACGGAGTGCGTGATTGGTGGAGCATGGACTGGATCTGGAGTGCGCTGCATCTCGATGACGGCACCCACCTGCACGGCGTCGACCTCCGGATCCCCGGTATGTCGCCGGTCAGCGTCGGCTACGTCCAGCGCGCGGGTGAACCGGTTGCCGAGACGACGTCGGTGACCGGCGAAGCGACCTTCGCCGACAACGGATTGCCCCTGACCACCACCATCGACTACGAGCCGGCCGCAATCGCGGCGAAAGTCGAGATCCAGGGCCACGCACCGGTCCGACTGGTCGGCCCCGACGGCCGGGTCAGCCTGTTTCCCCGGGCGTGGGTCGCCGTCGACACCGCCGACGGGCGCCGAGGGGTCGGCTGGGTGGAGTGGAACCGCAACGTCGCCGGTTAGCCGTTGGGCCGGACCCGACACGGTCGGTGAATCCCAGCGCCGCATCGGAAGACCAGGTGGCTACAGCCCCGATGAGTCGTCGTCGAGGTCGTCGCGGCGCAGCGCCATCGGTGTTGTCGCCGGGATGTCCCCACCCGCGATGACCTGGCGGGTGATCGGCGTCAACGCCGAAAAGAGCCGCTCCACCGCGGCGTCGTCGAGGCTGTCGAGTGCGCTTAGAGCCAGGGTGTCGGTCCGCAGCTCGACGTGGTCCTTGAGAGCCCGACCCGCCTCGGTGAGTGTGCAGTCGGGCCTGACCAGCCCCCGCTGCGACAGCGCGGCGACGCACGCATCCCACTCCTCGTCGGAGTAGTCGCGGCTGCGTTTGATGAAATCGGCGGGCACGGCGCCGGCCGCGACGTGCAGCACGTTGGACTCCCGGCCCGTCACACCCTCGCTGACGAGTGTCGCCACATGCGCGTCACCGCGATGCTCGCGCAGCAGGGTCGCAGCGTGCCAGAGCGCGGCCAACGGTGTTTCCGGCCAGGGCAGCGCCAGATTCGCCGCGAACAGCGGTCGCCCGTCCAGAGGAGCGTTCCTGGCGGCGACCCCAGCAAGCTCGGCGGCCTGCGCCACCTCCGGAGTGTCGTCGCTGAGGCCGTAGCCGCGCAGTGCCGCCACCGCGGTGTCCTGACGTACCCGTACCATCTCAGCCGGCGTCGCGACCGCCCAGACCGCGGGGATGGCCTTGTGTACCCGCTCGGTGGAGAAGTTGTAGAAGATCGCTGTCACGACCTGTGCGGGAACCTGGCCCAGCGGAGCCGAACGTGCGGCGAAGTAGCCGCGCCAGAACCCGGTGAACCCCATGGCGTCCAACGCGGTACGCACACCCGGTGCGAAGTAGGTGATGGCGTGCACCGGCTCGTAACGATCGAAGAAGCGGCGCGCCAGGATCGGTGTTCTAGCCATCTCTGCAGTCAACCACCACCGGGGTAACACCGGTGCGCCTCCCAGGCTTGGTATCGTCCTCGCGAACTCGGCCGCCGTCGCGGCCGTACTCGTTCTGCGGAGGTCATGATGCTGGGCGCTGTTGTGCTGTCACGGCTGGGTGTCGGGCTGGCGCTGGCGGGCCTGATCGGTGCCGCGGCGACGGGCTGTTCGGTCAGCGTCAACGGCGGCGACGCGCCCGCGGTCTCGAAGACCGACCTGGAGAAGGACATCTCCGCGCGGCTGGTGCAGAAAACCGGTCACCGGCCCCAAACCGTGACCTGCAAAAGCGATCTGCCCGGGCAGGTCGGCAAGACCACCCGCTGCGAGGTGATGCTTAGCAGCACCAACAGCTTCGAACCCGTCGTGACGGTCACCAAGGTCGAGGGTTCCACCGTCAGCTACGACATGACCCCGGCGGTGAACAAGGAGCAGCTCGAGAAGTCGGTGGCCAACCTGGTGTCGCAGGCGTCCGGCGCCACCGTCGACTCGGTCAGCTGTGCCGGCGGATTGGACGGCGAGCAGGGCGCTGAGACCCACTGCGAGGTGACGGCAGGCGGTGTGACGCTCAACCGCACCGTCGAGGTGACAAAGGTCGACGGCCTGATGATGAACTTCACCGTCATCCCGGTGCTACCCAAACAGCAGGCAGAGAGCTCGCTACTGGATCAGCTTGCAGCACAACTGAATCGGCGCCCGGATTCGGCAGATTGCGCGGGCGACCTCGAGGGCAAGACTGGCAACACCCTCGACTGCACGGTCGTGGCCGGTGACGAGAAGCAGGTCTTCACCCTGACCGTTACCACCGTCGACGGCAACCGGATCAACTACAACTACGCGCCGAAGGCCTGACGTCAGGACGCCGGGTCCGACAGGTCCCCGGCGAGCGCGGCCGCCGATTCGTCGATGATTGCCCGCATGGCACGCTCGGCGGCCGATTCGTCGCGTAGGCGGACGGCGCGGGCCACCTCGTCGTGGAGCTCTATGGCTGCCGGGTTCGGGCGTGCGGGCATCATGCCGTGGTGGGTGCGTCCCGCCAGCACCTCGGCGACGACGTCGTAGAGCGCACGGAACATCTCATTGCCGCTGGCTTCCAGCAGGGTGCGATGGAAGACTTTGTCCGCCAACAGGTATGACTCCAGATCGCCCGAACGTCCATGGACCACCATGTCGGAGACGGCCGCCGCCAGGATCCGGCAGTGATGCGGGTCGGCGCGACGGGCCGCCAACGCCGCCGCCGTAGGCTCGAAGCCGCGTCGCAATTCCGACAGCGAAAGTAGTTGCGCAGCACGATCACCGGCGTCCAGCCGCCAGCGAATCACCCGTGGGTCGAAGACATTCCAGTTCGTGGCCGGTTGAATCGTGATCCCGACCCGTCGGCGCGGCGCCACCATGCCCATGGATTCCAGCACTCGGATCGCCTCGCGAGCGACCGAGCGTGACACCCCGTACTGAGTGCTGACGCCGTCGAGGGTCAGCACGTGGCCGGCTTCATAGCGACCCGAAACGATGGCTTCACCCAGTCCGGTCAGGACATTGCTGTGCAACTCGCTGACCATTTGCTCGGCTGCCACACATACATGCTGTCATAGGGAAAGCAGATGCCTTTAAAACTGATCCAAGTTGTTATGAAGTTGAAAAAATCAGATCTTTCGGGCAGCCTGTGTGACACGCTGCACAGGAGGGTGGACGCAGGCATGGCTCAGCTCATCGTCGTCATGGGGGTGTCGGGATCGGGGAAGTCGACCGTGGGTGCCGCCCTGGCGCAACGGCTGCGTGTCCCGTTCGCCGATGCCGACGACTTCCACCCGCCCGCCAACATCGAGAAGATGACCGCGGGGCACGCCTTGAACGACGACGACCGCGGACCGTGGTTGGAGGCGATCGGCGACTGGCTTGCCGCACACCCGGACGGGGGCGTGATGAGCTGCTCGGCGCTTAAACGCGCTTACCGCGACCAACTTCGCCGCCACTGCCCGGCCGTCACGTTCCTACACCTGAGCGGCTCGGCGGACGTCATCGCCCGCCGGCAGGCGAGCAGGCCCGGGCACTTCATGCCCGCGTCGCTGCTCGCCTCGCAATTCGACACCCTCGAACCGCTCGACGCCGACGAGGCCGGAATCAGCATCGATGTCGACCAGAGCATCGATTCGATCGTGGACGGCTACGCGTCTCGCTCGACAGGAGTGAACGGATGAACTTGACCAGTACCCTGCTCGCCGATGCGCCGGAGTTGGCCATACCGGTGGCATCGGGCTGGCAGCTCATCCTGGCGTTCCTAGCCGGTATCGCGGTGATCGTCGTGCTCATCACGGTGCTGCACCTTCATCCGTTCCTCGCGTTGATCTTCGGTGCGCTGACCGTCGGCGTCGTGGCGGGGGAGAACCTGGAGAAGGTGCTCAAGTCGTTCTCCGACGGCTTCGGTTCCACCGCAGCCGGCGTCGGCATCCTGATCGCTCTCGGTGCCATGTTCGCCAAATTGCTCGCCGATTCCGGCGGTGCGGACGAGATCGTCGACACGATCATTGGACACGCCTCACCTCGTGCCCTGCCGTGGGCGATGGCGCTGGTCGGCGCGATCATCGGGCTGCCGATGTTCTTCGAGATCGGCCTGGTGCTGCTGATGCCCGTCATCTACCTGGTGTCGCGGCGCTCGCAACTGTCCCTGGTGACCGTTGGAATCCCAGCGCTGGCGGGCCTTTCGGCGATGCACGGCTTCGTTCCGCCGCACCCTGGGCCGCTGACGGCCATCAATCTGCTCGACGCCGACCTCGGCGTGACGCTCGCCCTCGGCGTGGCCGTTGCGATCCCGACGATCATCGTCGCCGGCCCGCTGTTCGGCAAGCTCGCCGGCAAGTGGGTGGTGGTCGAGGCCCCGGACACCTTCGCACGCGACGATTTCGCGGCACGCGGCGAAGGCCCCGGCGCGGCGATCGCGACGGATCAGGACCGCCAACTACACCGGCCTTCGTTCTCCATGACCATGCTCAGCGTGCTGCTACCGGTGGTTCTGATGCTGGGCAAGGCCCTGGTGGACATTTTCATCGACGACGAAAATCAGTGGTTCCGAGTCACTTTCGACGTGCTGGGCACTCCACTGGTGGCGCTGCTGCTCGCTGTCATCGTCGGCCTGTTCACCCTGGGCCTGGGCGCGGGGATGTCTCGCGCGCAAGTGACGAAGTGTGTGGAGTCTGGGCTGCCGCCGGTGGCCGGCATCATCCTCATCGTTGCCGCGGGCGGCGGCTTCAAACAGGTGCTCGTCGACAGTGGGATCGGCACCTTGTTGGCCGACTGGGCCAAGGGTGCGAACGTCTCGGTGATCCTGCTGGCTTGGGTGCTCGCCGTGCTCATCCGCCTGGCGACCGGGTCGGCGACGGTCGCCACCATCACCGCCTCCGCCTTGATGCTCGGACTGGCCGAGGATCTCAGCAGCGGTCAGGTGTCGCTGGTGGTGCTTGCCGTGGGCGCCGGCTCGCTGTTCTTCTCCCACGTCAACGATGCCGGCTTCTGGTTGGTCAACCAGTATTTCCGGATCAGCGTCGGCCAGACCATCAAGACCTGGTCGCTGATGGAGACGGTGCTCTCGGTTACCGGGCTCGTCGTGGTGATGCTGCTCAGCCTGGTGATCTGAGCGATCAGCTCTTGACGACCTGGGTGCCGCCGGCCAGTTCGTCGTGCTTGCCCTGCTTGGTCGGGCTGCTGTTGATCGTCACCGCGATCACGATGTAGGCGATGACGGCCAGCAATCCGCCGATGTAGGGGATCACCGAGAGCAGGGTGAAGGAGTTGCGGATTGCCGACTGTTGCACGGTCGGCTTCGGCGCCCCACCGGGGCCGTGCACGCTGAGCCCGAGTAGTTTCTTGGCCGGCGTCCAGCCCTGAGTGACCTCGAAGGCGACGAAGTAGATGAAGGTCAGCAGACCCGAAAACAGACCGGTGACAAGGATGTTGCTCGTCGCGTGGACGACGAGTGCGAGCAGGAATGCCACGATCGCGACGAAAATGCCGTCGATCAGTCGCGCGGCGAACCGCAATCCCAGCCCGCCGGGCTGACCGCCGGGTGCCGGCGGCGGGTAGGCGCCGTAGCCGGGCTGGGCGTACGGATTCGGCGGGGGTGGTGGGGGATAACCGCCAGGTGGCGGACCGTAAGCATTGGGATCGTAATCACCTGTGGTCATCTGATCGCTCCTCCCGCGTGCTCAGTCCGGCCCAATCTACCTTGCGGGCCGGACCGAGCAGGGGCTTAGCGCCAGCACGATCCGAAGGCGTTCAGCGCTTGGCCAGCTTCTTGGCCTTCCTGTCGGCCTTCTTGTTCACCTGCTGTGCCCGCGATCGCGCGGTGTCCACCAGATCGCCGCTATGGTCGCGGGCCACCTCGGCGAATTCGGCTCCGCGGTCTCGGGCCACCTCGGCGAACTCGGCCCCGCGCTCCCGAGCGACCTCGGCCAGTTCGGCCCCGCGCTCGCGGGCTATGTCGGCGATCACCGCGCCACGCTTGCGGGCGGTCTCGAGCAGCGGAGCGGTGCGGTCACCGGCCGCCAGTGCCAGTTCCCGTCCGCGCTCGGCGCCAACGTGCAGGCCATGTCCCACTTTGGGGCCGACCTTGTCGATGATGTCGTGGTCTAACAGTGTCGAACTCGACCCGGGCAGGTTCGAGGACACGGCTTCACCGACCTTGCGGGCCGCACGCCGGCCGCGCCACCCCAGCGACGGTTTGCCGGCGGTGTCGGCCGACGCGATGATCAGCCCGCCGAGCAAGCTCATGTCGGTGAGGAAGTCGCGCCGCTTCTGGGCTTTGAGTTGCTGATCGGTTTCGGCCCAGAACATGTGCGCGCCCAGGTTGGCCGGAATCACGGTGAACGCCAGTGCCGCCGATGCCAGCCGCGGCAACCGCCCCGATGCCAGCAGCAATCCGCCGCCGACCTGAACGGCGGCGGTGATCTTTGCGAACGTCTCGGGGTCCCTCGGTACGCCCGAGCCGACGGGCTCCGGCAGCTTCTGTAAACCCTCGAGTGCCGGGCGGGCGGCTTCGGCGGCCGGTTTGGGACTCCTCAGCGCCTCGAACCCCTGACCGATGAACACTGCTGCCAGCATGGGCCGCGCCACTCTGCGAATCAACATGGCGGCGGTGTTCCCGGCCGCGCGCACGATCAAACCCGCGGCTATTAGGACCGGAGATGGCGCAGCCAGAGCTAGGACCGGAGGTGGCGCAGCCAGAGCGGAAAGGCTACCCAGGCGGCCAGCATCGCCGCCGCCGTCGCGATCGCCGCGAGTCCTCCGGCCGAGTCGCCGAGCACGGTCCCGAACACCACGGCGACTACTCCGGTGAGCGCGGCGCCCAGTAGCAGAAGCCCGGCGATGGCGAACCGGTGTGCGGCCGACATCAGTGGCCGCAGCTTTGTGTTGTCGAAACAGCAGTCGGTGCGCACCCGCAACCCCTGCAGCAGGCTGGACCAGTTACGGTCCAGTCGCTCGGCCTCGGTCTCTGAGCGGGCCGCGGCGTTCCAGCGCTGGTCGGCTTCCGGATGATCGACATCCACCTTGTGAAGATTCCCCGGCCCGCCCCAGCGAAACCCGCATCGACGCGGTTGTCGCAGACCGCCGGTCAGGTCAAGAGCATGCGCGCCGAGGCTTCCAGCCGGGTGGCGATCTCGGCGTAGGACGCGTATCCCATGCCAGCCCGCACCAGCGCACCGGCGTAGAGCTGTTCGAGTGACTCGATGATGTCCGAATCCATCTGTGCGCCAAGGGCCGAACACAGCCGCTGGTGAATCTCGCGGCCGATGCGGAAGCGTAGGTGCTCGACGTCGGGGTCCTTGCCGAGTAGTGCGGTGGTGACCGCACCGGCCAGCTCCGGTTCGTCGGCGACCAGCAGTGCGATGTTGCGTAGCACGCCCACCACCCGCTCGACCGGGTCGGCGGAGTCGACCGGGGGAGCGGGAGTCGAGGCCAGCCGGCGCCAGAACACCTCGGCGACCAGATGCTCCTTGGATGAGAAGTAGGTGTAGGCCGTGGCTGCACCGACGCCGGCCTCGGCGGCGACCATCCGGATCGTCAGTCCCGAGAATCCCTCTCGGCTCAGCACGTCGACCGCGGCGCGGCCCAAGCGGTCCACCGTAGCGGCCTGCTTGGCTGTCAACCGGCGGCGCGTCGCCTCCCGAGCTACCGGTTCAGACACATGTCCGGACGCTACTACAACAGACCTGCACCGACAAGGCGCGCGCTGGCCATCGACCACGGCAACGGGCTAGGTTCGTACCATGAGCCGCACCGACACTGCGCATGCCGCGCAAACTTCTAGACTGTTCGCCCTCGCTGACGAGGTGGTCGGTTTCATGCCCGCCGACGAAGGCCGGGCGCTCTACGACGCGGCACTGCGCTTCCTGGACCGCGGGGTGGCGGTCGAGATCGGCACGTACTGCGGCAAGTCGACCGTGCTGCTCGGCGCCGCCGCGGCCGCCCGCGACAGCGTGCTCTACACCGTCGACCACCACCACGGGTCTGAGGAGCACCAGCAGGGCTGGGAGTTCCACGACACCACGATGGTGGACCCGGTCAGTGGCCGGTTCGATACGCTGCCGACGTTCCGCAGGACGCTCGACGCGGCCGATCTCGACGACACCATCGTCGCTGTGGTGGGCAAATCTCCGGTCGTCGCCCGGGGCTGGCGTACGCCGTTGCAACTGCTGTTCATCGACGGCGGCCACAGCGAGACGGCTGCTCAACAGGATTACGACGGCTGGGCGCGGTGGGTATCGGTGGGCGGAGCGCTCGTCATCCACGACGTCTTCCCCGACCCCCGCGATGGTGGCCGGCCGCCCTTCAACATCTATTGCCGCGCAATAGATTCCGGTCAGTTCGCCGAAGTGGGCTGCCTGGGCTCGCTCCGCGTGCTGGAGCGCACCTCCGGTGTTGCCGGAGAAGAACCCGTCAGCTCCTGACGCATTCACAGTCGTAGTCGCCCTCCAGGCCGCGGGGCAGTTCGGCGGCGCGGAAGATGCCGCTGCCGCCGGTGGTCGCCGACAGTGCGTCGGCGGCCAGGATGACCGCGGCACCGGTCCACGTGGTTCGCTCGACCGGCCAGCGCTTGCCGTCGGCGAAGACCAGGCCTGTCCAATAGGATCCGTCTTCTTCACGCAGGTGCTGCATCGCGGCGAATTGGGTCAGTGCCCGGTGCCGGTCACCCATGGCGTCGAGGGCCATAACCAACTCGCACGTCTCGGCACCGGTCACCCACGGCCGGTCGTTGACACAGCGGATGCCGAGGCCGTCGACCACGAATTCGTCCCAGCGCGCGGCGATCCGCGCCGATGCTGCGGGTCCGCGCAGCGCTCCGCCGAGGATCGGGTAGTACCAGTCCATCGAATGGTGCGGCTTCTCGGTGAAGGCATCGGGGTGCTCGGCGATGGCGTGGCCGAGGCGTCCCAGCGCGATCTCCCATTCGGGTTGCGGGTCATCGAGCCGATCAGCCAGCGCGAGAGCACAGCGGATGCTGTGGTAGACACTCGCGGATCCGGTGAGCAGTGCCTCCTCGAGAACTCCGGACGGCCCGTGCGCCCAATAGATTTCACCGGTGCCGGCCTGCAGGCCCAGCACGAAGTCGACGGCCGCGCGGACAGTCGGCCACATGTGCTCGGCGAACCGGCGGTCGCCGGTCACCAGGGTGTGGTGCCAGACGCCGGTGGCGATGTAGGCGCAGAAGTTGCTGTCGCTGTTCGGGTCCTCGATCACCCCGCGTCGGTATTGGATCGGCCAGGAGCCGTCGGAGCGTTGTTCGCGGCGGCACCAGTCGTAGGCGGCACGGGCTGCCTCGATCAGGCCGGCGGCGGTCAGCGCCATGGCGCACTCGATGTGATCCCAGACATCGGTGTGCCCGGTCTCCGACCAGGGGATCTCACCGGATGATTCCTGCACGGCGACAATGGATTCGGCCGTCTGACGGCACTGTTGCGGGGTGAGCACGCCGGCGATGCCCGGCACGCCCGCCAGGTCAGACGGCCGCTGCATCCGTGATCGGCTTCTCGAAGTAGAGTGCCACGCTCTTACCGACCAGCGGGTTGAGCGCGGATTCGGCCACCCGGGTCAGCGCCGGCCGCGACATCATGTCCCACACCAGCAGCTTGTGATAGGCCTTAACCGCTGGGTGGTCCGGCTTTTCGACCCCGACCGCGCACTTGAGCCACCAGAACGGGGAATGAAGGGCGTGGGCATGATGGGCATGGGTGAAGGTGAGTCCGCCGCGCACGAGCTTGGCGCGCAACTCGTCGGCCTTGTAGATCCGGATGTGACCGCCCTCGTTGGCATGGTATTCGTCCGACAGCAGCCAGCAGATACGTTCGGGTAGCCACCGGGGCACCGTCACCGCCAGCTTGCCGCCGGGCTTGAGCACCCGGATCAGCTCGGCGATCGCGCTGTCGTCGTCGGGGATGTGTTCGAGGATCTCCGAGGCGATCACGCAGTCGAACGTCGCGTCGGGGTAGGGCAGGGCCAGCGCGTCGCCGACGACGACCTGCGCCTTGGCCGAAGCCGGCGCCTCACCGGCCTGCCCCATGGCCTGCAGGAGGGTGTCGACGTTGGCCAGTTCGGTGGCGTCCTGGTCGAAAGCGATCACATTGGCGCCGCGCCGGTAGGCCTCATAGCTGTGCCTGCCCGCGCCGCAGCCGACGTCGATGACTTTCTTGCCGGGCCCCACGTCGAGCCGGTCGTAATCCACGGTCAGCATGATTCGTCAACCGCCTCCACGGTGTCGGCGACCCGGCGACCGGATCGCGCGATGGCCTGCTCGTAGACGCGCACCGTCTGGGCGGCTACCGATTCCCAGCTGAACACCTCCAGAGCCCGCCGGCGGCCGGCCGCACCCAGCCACTGGCGGCGTGCCGGCGAGTCCAGCAGTTCGCCGAGCGCGCCGATGAGTTCGGTGACGTCACCCGGGGTCACCAGGTCGGCACATTCACCGGAGGGGCCGAGCACCTCGGGCAGTGCGCCCGCCCGGCTGGCGACGATCGGCGTACCGCTCGCCATCGCTTCGACCGCAGGCAGTGAGAAGCCTTCGTACATCGAAGGAATGCAAGCGATTTCAGCGGAAGCAAACAAGCGGGCCAGTTCGTCGTCGGACAGGCCGCTGGAGGTGTGCACGATGTCGCTGATGCCGAGCTCGGCGATGAGCTTTTCCGTGGGGCCGTTGGGCTCGAGCTTGGCGACGAGCTGCAGCTCCAGTTCGTGCTCGGCACGAAGCTTTGCCACCGCGTGCAGCAGGTGGCCGATGCCCTTGAGGGGCCGGTCGGCGCTGGAGATCGCGATGATCCGGCCGGGCACCCGGGGCTGGTCGGACGGCTTGAACAGTTCGGTGTCGACGCCGAGCGGCACCACCCGCAGCTGATCCGGACTGACCCCGAAGTCGTCGGCGATGTCGGTGGCCGACGACGACGACACAGTCAGTAGGTCGGGGATGTTGCGGGCGACCCTCTTCTGCATCTGGGCAAAGCCGTACCACCTGTGCACCAACGGCTTTCGCCACCATTGGGCGGCCGCCAGATCCAACTCGCGATCGCGGGTGATGGGGTGGTGCACGGTTGCCACCACGGGAAGGCCCGTTCGGGCCAACTTGAGCAGCCCGGTGCCCAGGCATTGGTTGTCGTGCACCACGTCGAACTCGCCGCGCCGAGCCGCGAGCAACCGGGCAGCGCGCAGGCTGAAAGTGCGTGGTTCGGGGAAGCCCGACGTCCACATCGTGGCCAACTCGAGCATGTCGATGTGGTCCCGGATCTCACGGGGGTGTGGCACCCGGAACGGATCGGGCTCGCGGTACAGGTCGAGGCTGGGAACCTCGGTGAGTCGCACCCGCGGGTCGAGCAGCTCAGGGTAGGGCTGCCCGGAGAAGACCTCGACCTCGTGCCCGAGTTCCACCAGGCCACGGCTGAGATAGCGCACGTAGACGCCCTGCCCGCCACAGTGGGTCTTGCTGCGGTAGGACAACAACGCAATCCGCATACTCACGCTCCTGCAATGTCCATGACCGATGCGGCAGGGTTACCCGCTGGGCCCGCATATGTCATCGTGGAAGTACCCGGACGTTGGCAGCGAGCTGTCTGGACATGTGTCTGGACTATAATTCGATTAGCTACACAGTGCAACGTAAGTGCCCTGCGGCACCATCGCTGCCAGTCTAATTTGGTACACGTGCACCACGACTGGCGGGCGTTGTCCGACGGTGTCTGCCGCTGTCGACTGCCATTCCTCGACGTTACGGTCGGATTGGTGCAGGGGCGTGACGGTACGTTGCTGATCGATTGCGGCACAACACTTTCCGAGGCCCATGCGATCGCCATGGACGTCGTTGAACTTACCGGTTCGGCGGTCACCCACGTGGTGTTGACCCATCACCACTTCGACCACATCCTGGGCTCCGCGGCTTTCGGCGACGCCCAGCTCTACGGTTCGCCGGCCGTCGCGGCGGCGCTGACCACCCGCGTCGGGGAGGTTCGCACGGACGCTCTGTCCTACGGCGCCGACCCTCAGCAGGTCGATGCCGCGATCGCTGGGATCCGTGCGCTCGACCATGTGGTGGCCACCGCAGATCTGGACCTCGGTGGCCGGATCGCCCATGTCGAGCACCCCGGCCGCGGCCACACCGACCACGACCTGGTCGTCGCGATCGGTGCCGGCACACCGCATCAGCGGGTCGTCGTCTTCTGTGGCGACTTGGTCGAGGAGTCGGCGGACCCGGCGATCGACGCCGGCTCGGACCTGGCGGCCTGGCCGAGTACGTTGGACCGGTTGCTGGCCCTGGGCGGTCCGGCGGCTGCGTACGTACCGGGTCACGGCGCGACGGTTGACGCTGCGTTCGTGCGCCGCCAGCGGGACTGGCTGGCCGCCCGCGGGGAGGTTCCAGATCTGCGTCACGGCTGACGATCGCGGCGGCAACGTCGAGATGTATTTGGCGATCAACGCATCGGCGTCGAGGTGAACGTAGAACTCGCGCCCGATGTCGTCGGTGGAGCGGACGAGGGTGTTCTGTGCGAGTCGATAGGTGATGTCTCCAGATTCCGGGTAGTCCGCTGCGGCGGCCGACACCGCAGCGAGCTGCTCGTCGTCGGCCTGCTGCAGCCACTTGAGCGCTTCTCGCGCCGAGTGGCGGCTGACCTTCAGGGTCAGGGCCAGCTCTCGTATGAACACGCTGCCGGAGACGGTTGCACCGGCGGGGAGCGGGGCACTTCCACGGTGTCCACCCTCTCACTTCGCAGCTTGGAACAACCCCCGCTCGAGTATTCGCCGCCAACTGGTTGAACCAGTGGGCGGGTGCGTGTCATTCTCGGCAGCGTTATTTGCTGAGCGGTTCACTTCCCGGGGTCCTCGCCAGTACCTGTGGACCGTCTAGTACCACTACGAAGGCACCGGGACGGCGAACCCGATGTCTGCTCGCGCCGGCGACCGGCTAGCTGTCGCGCCGGACGCTCACCAGCCGGTCGACAGCACCCGATCGAGGGTGTCGACGAAGAAGTCCGCGGACTCCCGGCTGATACACATCGGCGGCTTGACCTTCAGCACGTTCTGCCGGTCCCCGGTGGGTTGCACGATGACCCCGAGTTCGCGCATCCGCTCGCAGATCGCGGAGGTCTCCTCGTCGGCGGGCTCCAGCGTAGTGCGGTCACGAACCAGTTCGATCCCCATGTAGAGCCCGCTGCCGTGCACGGTGCCGATCAGGTGGTGGCGAGTGGCCAGCGCTTCGATGCGGGAGCGCAGGTGGTCGCCGATGGTCAGCGCGTTCTCCTGCAGACCTTCCTTCTCGATCATGTCGAGCACCGTCAGACCGACGACGCACGACACCGGGCTGCCGCCCGCCGAGGAGAAGAAGTAGCCCTGGGTGCGGTACTTCTCGGCGATCTCCCGGGTGGTGATCACCGCGCCCAGCGGCTGACCGTTGCCCATGGCCTTGGCCACGGTGACGATGTCGGGAATCACGTCCTGTTGCTGGAAGGCCCAGAACCAGCGGCCGGTGCGGCCGTAGCCGACCTGCACCTCGTCGGCGATCGCCAGACCGCCGGCGGCGCGGACCGCGGCGTATACCGCACGCAGGTACCCGTCGGGCAGCGCCATCCCGCCGGCATTGCCGTAGAACGGCTCACAGATGAACGCCGCGGGTAGATGCCCTTGTGCGACAAGACGTTCGATGATCTCGACGGCCTCTGGGGCATAGCGTGCGGCGTTCGGGCCGCGATGCTCACCGCGGTAGGGGTTGGGGGAGGGCACCGTGTGTACCCAGCCGGGCCTCGTCGCCAGGGCGTTGGGATTGTCGGCGATCGACGTCGACACGGCGTCGGTGGCGTAGGTCCAGCCGTGATAGGCCTCGGCCACCGCGATCACGTCGTGGCGGCCCGTCGCCGCCATCGCCAACCGCAGCGCCAGGTCACCTGCTTCGGAGCCCGAGTTCACCAGGAAGACGGTGTCCAACGGCTCGGGCAGGGTGGCCGCCAGCCGTTCGGACAACGCCACCACCGCGCCGTAGTTGAACCGGGAGTTGGTGTTGAGCCGGCGCCACTGGCGGGCGACCACATCGGCGAGCACAGGATGGCCGTGCCCGAGGATCGCGACGTTGTTGACCATGTCCAGATAGCTGCGGGCGTCGGTGTCCAGCATGTGCTCGCGCCAGCCGCGCTCGATACGGGGCGGGTTGCGGTAGTAGTGCTCCTGCACCGTGGCGAAGGAGTCCCCGCGGCGGCGCCACAACGCCTCACTACCGGCCGCGCTCTCACCGGCGACCGGGGCCAGGCCCAGTAGTGCGCTGGGGTCGTCGACCAGGCTCAGCCACCCGGCCGCGTACTCGGGCCGGACGAAGTCGGGAACGGCAGGCGACTGCTGCCGACACCACTGAATCCAGACGCGTCCGTCGACCATGCCGAGCGGGGCGCCGGCGGCTACGCCGGCCCCGGACTGCAGCCCGTCCGCCACGCGAAGTGCACCGCGGATCTCGATTGTGCCCGCCGTGCCGGTGAGCGTGAGCGCGTCACCGGCCGTCTCGACAACACCGGACCAGGGGGCGGACAGCGGCACAGGTGCGCTCGGCCAGAAATCAACGCCGGTGCCCACGGTGGGCGCGGAATCCGGATTCAGTGGTATCGAACGGGACAGCCGCGGCTGACCGAACGTCGTCGCGGCACCGGTCGCGCCCGCGGCCAGCGCCTCGGCGGCGAGCCGGTCCTCGAGTCCGGCGTCCAGCCACGCCCCGGCGTCGACCGCGTCGGAGTCGCTGGACAGATCCAGCCGCACCACCGCGCCGGCGGGCCTGATCAACGCCGACTCGACCGCAGGCGTGTCGAGAGGGTGTGCGGCGCCCAGGGCGGCACGAATCTGAGCGGTCATCACTTCGATGGGCACTTCGATCGCGCGCTCGAAGATCCGCCACTCGAAATCCAGTGCGTTGGTGGCGTATTCGTTGCCGGCATCGATCGCGGCCTGGTGCTGGCCACTGACCACCAGCACCGCGGCCCGCAGCACCACCAGTGGCCACAGTGCCTCGATCTCGGCCGCACCGAGCGGACGCACCGCGTGGAACGCGGCGATGGCCGGCAGGGTGGCAGCCGGCTCGCCGCCCTCGTGCCGCAGCAACGAGGAGACCGCCACCGCCAACTCGCCGATCGTCCAGGACCGGGTCAGGTCACCGAGGTCGATAATGCCGTCGGGCAGCCTGCCGGTCTCCGCCGCGCTGCACACCACGTTGTCGTCGGTGATGTCGCCGTGGATCACCTGGACGGGGAGGTCGTCGGCGAGGTCGGCCACCACCTGCCACGCCGCGTCGGCAGCGGCCTCGACGGCGTGACGGCGACCGGCATCTGCGACATGCGGGGCGAGGACCTCGACGATGCGCTGCGCATACCGCAGATCCCACTGCAGGATCCGGTCGACGCCCGGGTGATCGAACCCGGCCAGGGCACGGGCGGCGCGGCCGGCCAGCGTGCCCAGCGCGGCGGCGCGGACCGGGCTCACGTAGTCCTCGCCGCTCATGGTCCCGCCGGACAGATAGGAGATGATCCGCCCGTAGAGCGTCGTGCCGTCCCCGTCGCGCAGCTCGGCGATGCTTGGCGTGCCGGGCAACGCCACGTTCGTGGCCGCACGCACCCCCGGCTCGCTTCGGCAGATGTGCTCGGCAGCGGCGTCCTGAGCCTCGATTTCGATGCGGGAGAACGCTGGGTTGGCGATCTTGAGCACCCCGACCGGGCCGCCGCCGGAGCCGCAGAGCAAGAAGTTGGCATCCTGTTGGCTGCCCAGCGCCGTGACGACGGCGTCGACCCCGAAATGCTGCTTGGCGATCTCTCGGGCCTGCACGTCGGTGATGGCAGGCACGGGCAGCTCCCCGGCTTGGAAGAAGTCGAACAGAGTCATGTGTGCGGGCATCCTCATCGGCGAATTCGGCGGTCTCACTGTACTGCGCCGCGTGGCCGCCACCGATGCCTCGGCGGCGCCGGTAGTACGGTCCCGCATCTGCCGATACGGTGTGAAGATGCGGGCGCTCATCATCGTCGACGTGCAGAACGACTTCTGCGAAGGAGGGTCGCTGGCGGTCGCGGGGGCCGGTGCGGTGGTGCGGGCGATCAACGCCGTGCTAGCCGGTCGGCACGGCTACGACCACGTGGTGGCGACCAAGGATTTCCACGTCGACCCCGGAACGCATTTCGCCGACCGACCCGACTATGCCGCCTCCTGGCCACCCCACTGCGTGGCGGGCAGCACGGGCGCCGACTTCCACCCCGAGTTGAACACGTCGCCGATCGAGGCGGTCTTCACCAAGGGCGCTTACACCGCCGCCTACAGCGGCTTCGAAGGGTTCGCGGACGGCATCTCGCTCGACGACTGGTTGCGTGCGCGCGGTGTCGACGAGGTCGACATCGCCGGTATCGCGATCGATTACTGCGTACGCCAGACCGCGGCCGACGCGACGGCGGCAGGCTTTCGGACTCGTGTTCTCGTCGATCTGACCGCCGGCGTCGCCGCTGGATCGACCGCCGAGGCACTCGACGAAATGCTCTCCCGCGGAGTCGAACTGGTTCGCGCCGCCTCATGACCGCACCACGATCGACGCTGATCGACATCGTCGATCGCTCCCCACGGCTGGCGGCTGCCCACGATCGCGCCGGGTGGGTCGGGTTGTTCAGCGCCGACGGGCGCATCGAGGATCCGGTCGGGTCGCGGCCGCACGTTGGCGCGAGAAGGATCGGCCGCTTCTACGACACGTTTATCGCCCCTCGGCAGATCGAGTTCCACCACGGCGTCGACATCGTGTCCGGTTCGACGGTGGTGCGGGACTTGACGCTCGAGGTCGCGATGGGTCCGTCGGTCGCCATGCACATCCCCGCGGTGCTCCGCTACGACTTGTGCGAGGGCGGTGGTCAGTGGCGGATCGAGCGGCTGCGCGCCTACTGGGAACTGCCGGCGATGGTGGTGCAGTTCGCCCGCAATGGTGTCGCTGCCGGACCGCAGTCCCTGGCGCTGATGCGGGCATTGGCGCGCAACCAAGGCTGGCGAGGGACGCTCGGATTTGCCGCCGGATTCCGTGGTGCGCGCGTGCGCGGCAAACGCACGGTGCGGGGCTTCCTCGACGCCGTCTCCGCCGGTGACCAGTTGCGCGCTTGGCGGTCGCTGCGAAGCGGCGCCGTCGTGACTCTCGGCGAGGACGAGCCGCTGAGGTTCGGCGCCCTCAGCGAGACCCTGACCGGCCGGTCGTGGTCGAAGGTGGTGGCGTCGGGAAACTCGGTGACGGCGTCGTCGTACGGGCCGAAGTCGGTGGTCCTCATCGCCGAACTCGCGGCCGACGGGGGCATGATCACCCGCCTTCGCTGTTTCACCGGCTAGTGACTCACATCCGAGCGAACCGGGCGAGCACGAAGCAGTACACGCCGTAGGCCGCCAGGCCCAGCGCGGCGGCGATGAGCAGGAACTTGCCGAACGGCGCATGTCCGAGACTCTTGACAGCGCCGTCCAGGCCGGACCCCTTGGCCGGGTCGGCGGTCAGCGTCGCGATGATCAGCAGGATGCCGGCACCCGCCAGGACCGACCCCTTGGCGGTGTAGCCGGCCATGCCCAGCGTCCGTACCAGTGACCCACCCGACACCTTGAGGTCCTTCTCGAACTTCTTCGACAGACCCTTGTAGACGTGGTAGCCGCCGACGGCCATGAGGCCCACTGCGGCGATCAGCAAAAGTGTTTTACCCCAACCGGATTGGAGCAGCCGTCCAGTCAAGCCGGCATTGTCGGCGCTGTTGGACTTGCGGCCTCCGGTGGCAAATCGGACCGCCGTGGAGGCGATGCCGAAGTAGACGACGGCCAGGTTGACCGACTTGACGCGCTTGAACGTTTTCTTGGCGCCCTCGTCCTCCTGGCCGGCTTCGGTCGGATGAGACCCGACGACGGCTTCGGCCAGCCGCCACAGCGCCAGTGCGAACAAGCCGACCGCCGTGATCCACAGGGCCACCGCTCCGCCGGGCTGGGCGGCGAGGGTGGCGAGCGCGCCGGATTGATCGGCGTTGCCGCCGCCACCGAAGGCAAGCCGCAGGACGATGTACGCGATGATCAGGTGCAGTACGCCGCTGGTGCTGTAGCCCACGCGCGCTACGGATTCGAACCCGCTGTTTCGGGTCGCCCGGTCTACCGCGCCATACACCTTATTGTCGACCATGAAAATTGGGGTTACCCCGAATCGTCACCGACAAACGGATCGCGCCGTGCCCTCGATCATTTCGCGTGGCGCAGTGTCTCCCAGTCGTGTTCGGCCTCCAGCTGGGCGATCAGGCCGCGGGTGCGCTCGCGCAGCAGCAGCGTCATGCCCAGGCCGATGACGATCGCCGCGACCAGTCCGATCCAGGAAAACCGCGAGAGCCATTTCTCGGCGGCCAGACCCAGGTAGTACACCACCGCCGTCGTGCCGCCCGCCCAGCAGACCGCGCCGGTGGCGTTGGCGGCCAGGAAGTAGGGGTAGCGCATCCGCAGTGCGCCGGCCAGCGGGCCAGCCAGGATGCGCAGCAGCGCGATGAAGCGCCCGAAGAACACTGCCCACACTCCCCAGCGCGAGAAGAGTTGTTTGGCCAGCGCCACATGTCCTGGCCCGAAGTGCTTGGGAAACCGCTTGCCGAGCTTCTCGAACAGGCCCATCCCGAACCGTCGGCCGATGCTGTAGCCGATGCTGTCACCGATGATGGCGCCGATCGTCGCCGCGGCGCCCACCCACACCGGGCTGATGTCGAGGTTGTGTCGCGACGCCAGCAACGCCGCACTGACCAACGCGATCTCGCCGGGCAGCGGGATGCCCAGACTTTCGGCACCGATGATCAATCCGATCACCAGATAGACCGCCAGCGGCGGAATGGACTCCAGGATCGTCTCGACCGTCACCCGCCAAGGATGCCGTACCGACCGCGGTTACCGGCGGGAAGGGGTCGTTCGCGTGTCGGAATCAGGTGTCGCGCTTGCGCCGGTAGAGCGTGCCCACGCCGAGCAGGATCAGGCTGGCCACTAGGATCGCGGTGGCGAGGACGTTGATCTGGGGCGGCACAGCGGCTTTCACCGCGGCGTTGACGTACAGGGGATAGGTGACCGTTGAGCCGCTGACGAAATAGGTGATGATGAAGTCGTCGAGCGACAACGCGAACGACAACATCGCCGCCGCGACGATGCCCGGCACGATCAGCGGCAACGTCACCTTGAAGAAGGTTCTGGTGGCGTTGGCGCCCAGGTCCAGTGACGCGTCCTCCAGTGTCCAGTCGAAGCCGCGGATACGGGCCCGCACCGTCATCGCGATGAAGCTGATCTCGAACGCGACGTGCGCGATCAGGATGGTGGTGTATCCGGTCGCCCAGCCGAGATCGAGGAACAGGGTCAACAGCGAAGCGCCCATCACCACCTCGGGTGACGTCAGCGGCAGCACCAGGAATGTGTCGACGGCCTTGCTGCCGCGGAAGCGCTGGCGCACAAGGGCAACCGCGACGAGAGTGCCGAGAACCACGGCGATCAGCGTCGACACGAACGCGACGTTGATGCTCAGTTTCAGTGCGTCGGTCAGGGCCGGATACTTGAACGGGTTGGCCCAGTTGTCCAGCGTGAAACCCTGCCAGGTGTAGTTGAACTTTCCGGCCGGCTTGTTGAACGAGAAGATCACGATCACCAGGATCGGCAGGAATAGGTAGGCCAGCACCAGCCCTGCGACGATACGCAGGGCTACGTCGCCGAGCTTGAAGGTTCCGCGAATATTGCGGCCCGGCTTGGCCAGGCCACCGTGATCGATCGTCTGGGCGATCGCCGCACCCGCTTCGGTCGTCATGCGTGATCCGCCTTCGCGTCGCGGTGGGCTGTCATACCAGGTCCTCCGTGCCCAGCGCCCGGGTGTAGAGCAGCACGCCGACGAGGATCAGTGCCATCAGCACGAAGCTCAGGGCCGCAGCGGCCGGGTAGTCCTTGACCACCAGGAACTGCTTCTGGATGACGTTGCCGATCATCCTGGTCTGTGTGCTGCCCAGGTAGTCGGCATTGATGAAGTCACCGACCGACGGGATGAACACCAGCATGCTGCCGGCGAGCACGCCGGGCATCGCCAGCGGCAGGATGATCTTGCCGAACATCCTGCGGTTGGTGCCGTAGAGGTCACGGGAGGCCTCCAGCAGCCGGGCGTCGATCTTCTCCAGGCTGACGTAGAGCGGCAGGATCATGAAGATGATCCAGTTATAGGTCAGGCCCCCGATGACGGCCCAGCTTGTCGACAACAACCGCCCGTCGGAGGGCAGCAACCCGACCGTTCCGAGCGTGTGGACGACCCAGCCGTCGTCGGCCAGGATCGTCTTCCACGCCAGGGTGCGGATCAGGAACGTCACGAAGAACGGCAGGATCACCAGCCCCAGCAGGAGGTTCTTGAACCGGCCCGCCTTGAAGGCGATCACGTAAGCCAGCGGGAACGCCAACAGCACGCAGAGCACTGTCGCGACCAGCGCGTAGCCGAACGAGCGAAAGATCTGTTCGCGGTATTCGGTCAGTGCGTGGCCGTAGTTGCTGAAGTCCCAGGCGAAGGTGAGCTTGGGCAGGTAGATCGAACCACCCATCGACGACAGCGACGTGCGGAACAGCGAAATGAACGGCACCACATAGAAGACCCCGAGATACGCGAGCGCAGGCAGGATCATCAGATACGGAGCGAGCTTGCTCCGCTGCCGGTTGCTGCTGGCTACACCGGCCACCGATCAGCCGCCGGTGACTTCGGCGTAGGCCTTGTTGAACTCCGAGGTCTGCTCGTCGGTCAGTGCCGCCCACGACTTCAGCTTGTCCAGGGTTTCCTTGGGCGGGTTGATCAGCGGGTTGGACGCCAGACCCGGGTCGATCTTGTTCAGCTCGTCGGTCATGTCCGAGAGCACCGGCACGTACTGGGTGTGGGCGATCAGCTTGGCGTAGTTGGCCCGGTCGTAGACGTAGTTGATCCACTCCTCGGCGGCCTTCTGGTTCTGCGTGGTGTACGGGATCACCATGGTGTCGACGAAGGTGGTGCCGCCGGTCTCGGGGACGACGAACTTCAGATCCGGGTTGTCCTTCTGCAGCTGCACCACGTCACCGGAGTAGGCCTGGGCGATCACCACGTTGCCCGCTGCCAAGTCGTCGGCGTAGTCATTGCCGGTGAAACGCCGGATCTGCCCCTTGTCTTTCTGTTCCTTGATCAGGTCGACGGCCTTCTGCACACCGTCCATCGTGGGGTCCTCCAGCGAGGCGCCCTGCGACAGCATGATCATGCCCAGGCCGTCCTGCATGTCGGAGAACAGGCTGATCTTGCCCTTGAACGCCGGATCCCACAGGTCGTCGATTTTGGTGATGTCGCGTCCAGTGGCGGCCCGGTTGTAGGCCAGCGCGGTCATACCGGACATGTAGGGCGCACTGAATTTGCGTCCCGGGTCTGCCTTGGCGTCCATAAGGTCTGGGCGCAGGTTCTTCTTGTTCGTCCACCGGCTCTCGCTGATGTCGTTGAGCCAGCCCAGGCTGTTGAGCCGGGAGGCCATGAACTGCGTGGGAACCACGAGGTCGGCGCCGATGTCCTGCTTGCGGGACAGCGGTTCTTTGTTCTTGGCGAACCACTCCTCGTTGTCGTTGTAGTCCTCTTTGTAATCGACGGTCAGGCCCGTCGCGGTCTGGAATGCCGCGACGAAACCGTCGGCCATGTAGAGCGGCCAGTTGGAGATCCGCAGCTTGCCGGTCGCCGGCGAGCCGTCGTCGGACGGTGTGGCCGGTCCGCTCGCCGAACTCGACGAGTTGTCGGACTTGCTACAGGCGGCCAGGAATGAGGGGCCGAGAACCAGCGCGGCCGCCGCAGCGGCACCGCCGCCGATGAACCGGCGCCGGGACGCGAGCGAGGCAAAGATCCGGGGGTCGATCTCATTGGCCATGTGCCGAGTGCCTTTCGTGGGGTAGCTCAGGGGTGGGCTTGGTCGGAGCGGATGGGCTTAGACGGCTGGGGGAAGGGCGCAATGCAGGCCGCCGGACGATCTAGGAATCGTCGAGCATCTCCTCGAGATCCTCGGTGGTCGGGATGTCGGCAGCGGGCAGGACCAGCGACGCGTCGGGGGACCAGCAGACGTAGACGTCGTCGCCGGGGCGCAACATCGGCAGGTTCTGCTCGGGTCCGACGTGGGCTATGACCGGTGAGCCGTCTGCGGCGGCCAGCGACAGGCGCAGCACCGGGCCCTGGAAGGTGAGGTCGACAACTTTGGCTGGCACCGCGGCGATGTCACCGGTCGGCCGTTCCATGGACACCCGGACACGCTCGGGGCGCACCATCAGAGTCGCCTGGCCGCCGGGTTCGATCGTGGTGTCACCGGGACGTGCCTTCAGTCTGGCCCCGAGCACCTCCACCTCGACGTAGTCGCGGTTGGCCCGGCCGGTCTGACGGCCGTGCCAGAGGTTGGCCTGGCCGATGAACCCGGCGACGAACACGGTGGCCGGCCGGTCGTAGATCTCGGTGGGTGTGCCGATCTGCTCGACGTTGCCGGCGTTCATGACCGCGATCCGGTCGCTCATGGTGAGCGCTTCCTCTTGGTCGTGGGTGACGTAGACGAACGTGATGCCGACCTCGCGTTGGATGCGCTTGAGCTCGAACTGCATGACGTGGCGCAACTTGAGGTCCAGCGCTCCTAGCGGCTCGTCGAGGAGCAGGGCGCTGGGGTAGTTGACCAGCGCGCGGGCCAGGGCCACGCGCTGCTGCTGACCGCCGGACAGCTGGGCCGGCTTGCGCTGGGCGAAGTCGGTCAGCCGCACTACCTCGAGCAGCTCGTCGACGCTCTTCTTGACCGCAGCCTTGTCCTTCTTCTGGCTGCGTGGCCCGTAGGCGACGTTGTCCCACACGTTCATGTGCGGGAACAGGGCGTAGTGCTGGAAGACGGTGTTGACATTGCGCTTGTTGGGTGGCACCCGGGATACGTCGACGCCCTCGAGCCGGATGGCGCCCTCGGTCGGTTGTTCGAACCCGGCAATCATGCGCAACGTGGTGGTCTTGCCGCAGCCGGACGGCCCGAGCATGGAGAAGAACTCGCCTGCGCCGATGGAGAAATCGGCGTCCGCGACGGCGACATAGTCGTCGAAACGCTTGACGACATGGTCGATCTCGATGACTGGGGCGCCACTGGCGCCTTTGGCTCCGGTGTGGGCGGTGGTCTGCTGGGTGGCGGTGGCGCCGGTCTCGGTCAGGGCCCGTCCTCCTTCGTCCGCGGGCCGCCGACAACTGCCACCGGCCGGTCCCGCCCCTAAACGATTACGGATTTGCGTGCTATCCGCAACCGATTCCGCAACGAAATATGAATTTTTCGATGGAATCGCTCGTCGGTGCCGGGTTCCGGGCGCGGCTTTCGGTGCGACGGCACCTCTGACGCGGGCGTCGATGGGACGGATCCTAACGCCGTTCAGCCGACTCCGAGCCCACGCGCGATAACCAATCGCTGGATCTGGTTGGTGCCTTCAAAGATCTGGGTGATCTTGGCCTCCCGCATGTACCGCTCGACCCGGTAGTCGCGGGTGTACCCGACCCCGCCGAGCACCTGCACCGCATCGGTGGTCACCTTCATCGCCGCATCCGTCGCGACCAGCTTGGCGATGCTGGCCTGCTGTGAGTACGGCCGGCCGTTATCGCGCCGCCGCGCGGCATCCAAGTATGTGGCGCGCGCGGACGCCACCGCCGCGGCCATGTCGGCCAACAGGAAGCCCAGGCCTTGATGGTCGATGATCTTGCGGCCGAACGTCGTTCGCTCGTTGGCGTATGCGACGGCATCGTCTAGGGCGGCCTGCGCGATGCCGACCGCGACGGCGGCGATGCCGAGCCGCCCGGAATCGAGGGCGCTGAACGCGATCTGCAGTCCCTGGCCCTCGGCGCCGATAAGGCGGTCGGCGTCGACCACCGCGTTGTCGTAGAAGGCCGAGGTGGTCGGGACGGCGGTCAAACCCATCTTCTCCTCGGGTTTGCCGAAGCTCAAGCCGGGCTGGTCGGCGGGGATCAAGAAGCAAGAGATGCCATTGGAACCGCCGCTCCGGTTGATCCCCGAGTCGTTGCGCTCCTGTCCGCCGGTGCGGGCGAAAAGGGTGTAGAAGTCGGCGATGCCCCCGTGGGTGATCCACGCCTTCGAGCCGTTGACGACGTAGGTGTCGCCGGACGGAGTGGCCGCGCAGCGCAGAGCCGCCGCGTCCGAACCGGCCTGCGGTTCGGACAGACTGTAGGCGCCGATCTGCTCGCCGGAGAGCATGCCCGGCAGCCATCTGCTGCGCTGCTCGTCGGTGCCGAACATCAGCAGGGGATGGCAGGCCAGGCTGTGCACGCTGACCGCCACCGCAACCGCCGCCCATCGGGCCGCCAACTCCTCGAGCACCTGTAGATAGACCTCGAACGGCTGACCGCCACCGCCCCATTCCTCGGGTTGGGGAAGGCTCAGCAGTCCGGCGGCACCGAGCTGGGCGAACACTCCCCGCGGGTAGGTCTCGGTGCGCTCGTGCTCGTCGACCACGGGGCTGAGCACCTTGTCGCCGATTTCGCGGGCGAGCGCAAGGAGATCGGCGGCGTCATCGGTGGGCAGAAGTCGATCGACGGGCATGGCGGCCTCTCTGAAGGTCGACGGATAGACATCGACGGATAGACAGTGGAAACAGATACTGAAAGTAGTACTGAATTACTCAACATAGTACTATTTAGCGATATGTCCGCCAGCACGAGCTTCCGCACCCGGCGCCGGGGTGAGTTGTTCGACTCGTTGCTCGCGCTGTTCCTGGCCGAAGGCTTTGCCCATCTGACCCTCGACGACATCGCCGGGCGACTGCACTGCTCGAAAGGCACGCTCTATACGCTGGCGAGCAGCAAAGAGCAGTTGGTCCGCACGGTCACCGTCGAGTTTTTCCGGCGCGCCACCGCCGACGTGGAAAACCGCATCGAGAACATCGACGGTGCGCGGGAGCGGATAACCGGCTACCTCACTGCGGTCGGGGCAGCACTGGAGGCCGCCTCACCCAAGTTCATGGCCGACCTCGACGCGTTCCCCCCAGCCAGGGCGGTCTACGAGCAGAACACCGCGATCGCCGCGTCCCGGGTAAGCCAGCTTGTCGCCGAAGGGGTTTCGGCGGCCGAATTCCGGGACGTCCACGCAGCCTTTGCCGCTGACCTGGCGGCGGCGACGATGGTACGAATCCAACAGGGGATCGTGAGGTCGGCGACCGGACTCGACGACGCCGCTGCCTACCGGGAGCTGGCCGCCATTCTGACCGCAGGCATCAACGCCTGACCGCCAGCGGCTCGACTCACATGTGCGCGCCGCCGTCGACGCGAACTTCGGTGCCGGACACGAAGAAGGCGTCGGGGCTTCCGAGCATCGCGACGACCGCCGCGACGGCCTCCGGCTTGGCGAAGATCGCGCCGTCGGGCAACGGCAGTAGTGGTGCGACCCTGCCGAACAATTTGTAATTGACGTCGTCTGGAAGTCCCGGTCCCACGCTCTGTTTCGACTCGCCGGTGCCGTCGGTCATGCCCGAGGAGATCGAGCCCGGTTGCACCGAGTTGAACCGAATGCCGTCGGCGGCGAACTCCGCGGCCAGCGCGTGGGTCATCGCCTGCACCCCGCCCTTGGATGCCGCGTAGGCCGCCATGTAGGGGTGGGCGAAAGTTGCTGAGGTCGAACTGAAATTGACAACCGCGGGGGCGGTTCCTGCGCGCAGCGCGCCCAGAGCTTCGCGGGTCACCAGGAAAGTGCCGACCACGTTGACGCGCAGCACTTGTTCGAAGTCCGCCAGCGTGGTGTCCGCGAAGTGCGCTGAGCGCAGTATGCCCGCCACGTTCACCA
The DNA here is from genome assembly GCF_054073305.1 of Mycolicibacterium sp. CBM1. Lineage (NCBI taxonomy): Bacteria > Bacillati > Actinomycetota > Actinomycetes > Mycobacteriales > Mycobacteriaceae > Mycobacterium > Mycolicibacterium sp. CBM1. Next base: position 127,296 of record NZ_JBSXPP010000018.1, read on the forward strand.
GTGTATCCAGGCCACCCAGAGTGGAGATGGACTCGGCCACAGCAGATTTCACTGATTCCTCGCTGCCGACGTCCATCACGACGGTGGCCAGCCGGTCCGCGGCCTCGCCGGCCTTGGCGACGGTGTCCTTCAGTCCGGACTCACTGATGTCAGCGGCCACCACTCGGCCCCCCTCGTCGAGGATGCGCAGCACGCACGCCTGGCCGATACCCGAGCCGCCACCGGTGATCAGCACACGCCGATCCGAGTACCGCTGCAATGTCGTCGCCATTGGAATCCGCTCCTGCTCGTTTTCCGGGCCCCGATCATGACGGGGTGTCACCTGAAGTCGGCGAGCAGACTCCCGCTGACCGGGAACAGCCGTGCCTCCGACCGAGTCTCGGGCGGTTCACTGAGCCATCATGACCGCTGCCTCCCGCCTCCTGACAGCGCTTGGTCTCGATTGCTGGGATTCGCTTCCGGTTGAGCGGTAGGTGCACTAATCTGCCAAGGCGCCACTGAAACACGTTCCAGTTTCGGACCGATATCTCAGATGACGCTGGGGGGTCGGTGACCACGACGACGTTGGAGGCTCGGACTACACCAATGACTAATCGCGCAGCAGATCGCTGGTCTCCGGGCATTGCGTTGAGGAGTGCGTCGGGTCCGATGCAGGCTATTGGTGGTCTGTTTGCTATGTCGGCTGATGCGGTGCGGTTTATGTTTCGGAAGCCGTTTCAGTGGCGGGAGTTTTTGGAGCAGTCGTGGTTTGTGGCGCGGGTGTCGTTGGCGCCGACGTTGTTGGTGGCGATTCCGTTCACGGTGTTGGTGTCGTTCACGTTGAATATTTTGTTGCGGGAGTTGGGGGCTGCTGATCTCAGCGGTGCTGGTGCTGCGTTTGGTGCGGTGACGCAGGTGGGTCCGTTGGTGACGGTGTTGATCGTGGCCGGTGCGGGGGCGACGGCGATGTGTGCGGATTTGGGGTCGCGCACGATCCGTGAGGAGATCGACGCGATGGAGGTGCTGGGGATCAATCCGGTGCAGCGGTTGGTGACTCCGCGGATGTTGGCGTCGGGGTTGGTGGCGTTGTTGCTGAATTCGTTGGTGGTGATCATCGGGATTTTGGGTGGTTACGTGTTCTCGGTGTTTGTTCAGGATGTGAATCCGGGGGCGTTCGCGGCGGGGATCACGTTGTTGACCGGGGTGCCGGAGGTGATCATCTCGTGTGTCAAGGCGGCGTTGTTCGGGTTGATTGCGGGGTTGGTGGCCTGTTATCGGGGGTTGACGATCAGCGGGGGTGGGGCCAAGGCGGTGGGTAATGCGGTCAACGAGACGGTGGTGTACGCGTTCATGGCGTTGTTTGTGGTCAACGTGGTGGTCACGGCCATCGGTATCCGCATGAGCGCGCGGTAGGCGCTGGGGGATGGCGTCGTTGCAGGCTTTGTATCCGCGGATCGCGCGTCAGGTGCGTCGTCCGTTGGGGACGGTCAGTCGGATTGGTGACCATACGATCTTTTATGGGCGGGCGTTGGCGGGCACGCCGCATGCGACGGTGCATTTCCGTAAGGAGATCATCCGGTTGATCGCCGAGATCTCGATGGGTGCGGGCACGTTGGCGATGATCGGCGGCACTGTGGTGATCGTCGGGTTTTTGACGTTGGCGGCGGGTGGGACGCTGGCGGTGCAGGGGTATTCGTCGTTGGGCAATATCGGGATCGAGGCGTTGACCGGGTTTTTGGCGGCGTTTATCAATGTCAGGATCTCCGCGCCGGTGGTGGCTGGTATCGGGTTGGCGGCGACGTTCGGTGCTGGGGTGACCGCCCAGCTTGGGGCGATGCGGATCAACGAGGAGATCGACGCCCTGGAATCGATGGGTATCCCGCCGGTGGAGTATCTGGTCTCGACGCGGATTGTGGCGGGGATGGTGGCGATCACCCCGTTGTACTCGATCGCGGTGATCTTGAGTTTCGTGGCCAGTCAGTTCACCACGGTGGTGTTGTTCGGCCAGTCCGGCGGGTTGTATGACCATTACTTCACGACGTTTTTGAACCCGATCGACTTGTTGTGGAGCTTCCTGCAGGCGGTGTTGATGGCGATCACGATCCTGTTGATCCACACCTATTTCGGCTATTTCGCCACCGGCGGCCCCTCCGGCGTCGGCGTCGCCGTGGGCAACGCGGTCCGCACCTCCCTGATCGTGGTGGTCTCAGTGACCCTG
>NZ_JBSXPP010000019.1:0-114001 GCF_054073305.1 Mycolicibacterium sp. CBM1
AGCAAGTTCTAGAGTCCTGTAGCCCGATGGTGGGCGAGAAGGGACGATGAACGTATGGCTGGTCGGAAGCGGAACTCCGCAGAAGACATCGTGCGCAAACTGCGCCGTGCGGACGAACTGGCCGCCGAAGGCAAGACCGGCGAGGAAATCGCAGCCGAACTCGAGGTGTCTGCGGCGACGTTGTACAACTGGCGTCGCGCCTACGGCGGGATGGACACCGATGCCGCCAAGGAACTCAAGGAATTGCGCGAACAGAACGCCCGACTGAAGCGATTACTGGCCGAGGCCGAGCTGGTCAAAGACGCCTTGCGGGAGGTCGCAAAGGGAAAATTTTAGGCCCAGCTGCCAAGCGCCGCGCCGTCGGCATGCTCACCTCCATGATGGGCATGTCGGAACGGTTGGCGTGCAAAGCCGTTGGGCTGCCCCGCTCCACCTGCCGTCGCCTGCCGTTGTCGCAGACCCCCGCCGATCCCGATGCCGAGATGCGGGCCTGGCTGCGCACGTACGCGACGAAGAACCCATGCCATGGGTTCCGCCGTGCCTGGGCGGCGTTGCGCTACGACGAGCGCCGTGAGGTCAATTTGAAGAAGATCCACCGGCTGTGGCGCGAGGAAGGGCTGCAGGTGCGGGTGCACAGTCCGCGCAAGCGGGCCGGGGTGTCGTCGATCCCATCGATCGAGGCCGATGCCCCGAACGTGGTGTGGGCGATCGACTTCCAGTTCGATTCCACCGTCGACGGCAAGGCCATCAAGATCGCCTCGATGATCGACGAGCACACCCGCGTCTCACTGCTGCACATCGTTGAGCGGTCGATCACCGCCGACCGACTCGTCGCCGATCTCGCCAACGTGTTCGCCGCAGCGGGTGGGCCGCCGAAGGTGCTGCGGATGGACAACGGTCCGGAGTTCATTTCCCAAGCGCTGCAGCAGTTCTGTGACGGTCGGACTGGTATGTCGTATATCCCGCCAGGAGCGCCATGGAACAACGGACACATCGAATCGTTCAACAACCGACTACGCAAGGAGTGCCTCAACCGCAACCACTGGAACACCCTGCTCGAAGCCCGCGTGGTCATCGGCGACTTCAAGCACGAACACAACTACCGGCACCGCCACTCGGCCCTGGGCTACCGCACCCCGGCCGAGTACGCTGCCGTCTGCAGCTGCACCCACACCCCGATGGACTGCAACATCAACTGAAACTGGATCACACCACCCCGACTCAAGAACCGGGTGGACTCAGAATCGGGGACTCGCCACCCGGCCCCAAGGTCCGCAATCCGATGGAGGCGGAACTCAAGCAGGCGCAGCTGCAGCCGCGGTTGGACAAGATCGTGGCCGAAGCCAACCTCGTGGACATGGCGCTGGCCAACGCGATCAACATGGCCGGTGGCAAGACACCGATTCCGCCGTCCTCACACGCTAACGACCTTAATGTGCAACCGGCGCTTGATCGGTCGATGGCTGCCGGTGCTGGTGGTGTCGGGCGATCGCGTTCGCTGCAGGACATGCTGCTGCCGGCCGGTGACACGGCCGGCGGGGCTGGTGCCAGATCGAGTGCGCAGGGCCCGCTGAGGGGTGCGGGTGCGGCCGGGCAACCCGCCGATGTGAACCAGGCGCTGGATCGGATCGCGGGTGTTCCGGTGCCTGCCAGCGTGCCCAAGCCGGTGGTGTTCTCTGCCAAGGAGATCGAGAACTTCAAGACAACAGCGCGCAAGGCCTTGGCAAGTGCGGGCATGCCGGCAGAGCAGATCGAGTCGGCGTTGGCCGGCATGGTGGCGCGTGCGCAGGCGATGGGGTGGAATTTTCCGAATTACACGACCCCTGAACCGGTTCGCGTGCCCCCGCCGGGGTTCCGTGAGGGCTTTGGTGATGCGTGGCGCAACACCGAGCAGGGCATCAAGAATCTTCTAGGGCAAGGGGGTCCGGGGGCTCCGGGTGGCCTGGAGTCGTGGAAAGAGGTCGTCAAGGGGATTTCCGACACCGCGACCAACCCGGTGGGCGCTGTCGTCGGGGAAGTCAAACACGCTGTGGACTCACCGAGTGCGGCCTATTACATGGGGGAGAAGGCCTTCGATGTTTCCTCAGCGGCGGCGACTGCGCCGTTCGGGTTTGAGGGTGCTGCGGTGCGTGCGGGCCTGCCTGCCGAATTGGTCACCGAAGGCGGGATCCCCTTGTCGGTGATGCGTGGCTGGGATCCGTTGGGCGACAAGCACCCATCAGAGTTCGACAACTTGTTCGGGCCGGCGGGGGCCCGGGTCTTTCCGGACAACGACGGATTTCCGCCGGGCTATGTCCCGCAACCTGCCAATCTGCAACCGGGAGACATCATCGACAGGATCGGATCCGGCGGAGGGCGTTACTTTGCCCCGGACGGTACCTCTTTTGGTGGGCGGGCGATCATGCCGGAAAGCGTTGGTGGGGAATACCATCGCTATATGCTTACCGACAAGCCACTCCCTCCTGGGTGGCAAATCGTCGAAGGGCCGATACAACCATGGTTCGGACAAACACCGACACCGGGTGTCTCCCAATACATGATCGTGGGACCTGACGGGGTTGACGCAAACGCTAGAGAATTAGTGCGCAGGGGTATCCTCGACGATTGTGGCCCGCCCCTTGGACGCTAAATCGAGTGAGCTGCAAGGCGAGATCGACAGGCTCGCTCGGCAACTCGGGGTTCGCCCCCTGCCTGTTGGCTTGTTGACCAACGACGGCCTAAACGTCTTCGTCGCCGATGATGGTGTCTACCACTACACTTTTTACGAGCGTGGAAAGGTCGGATACGACCACGCTGGTAGCCTCAACGATGTCCTGTATTTCTACTGCCGGGACATCGTCATTGACCGGTTCGCGCACATAGCCGACCGCGCGGAACGCTTTCAACACGAGTACGAGGTTCTTGGCCGCTTCGACCCCGTTTGGGCCAAGCGAAACGTGCGCGAGACGGCCGCTATGTTCCGCAACGGTCAGCCTGAGGATATTTCGTTGCTGCCCGACATCGGCGAACCGCTCTGATGCAGATCACTCGCTTCAGTGACGCGACCCGCGGGGGCGGTCAACGGTGCCGGGTTTCGAGAGTTGTCCCGTTAGCTCGACTTTTCGGAAGCCCGTCCTGACTTCAGTCAGGGTGGGTAGTTGCGTTTGCTGCGGGCCTCGGGCTGGTCGGGTTTGACGACAACCGTGGCGTTTGCGATGAACTCCGGAGCAACCCCTGGGCAACCCCCGGGCAGCTGCCGTTGTGCGCGGGCCGTAGGCCGATCATGTCGGCCTCGAACGTACCGCTACCGATAAGGCGGCGACGCCGATAACCGTCCACGGCGCGAATGCGGGCTATGTCGATGACGGGGGAGTGACGGAAGTCATGGAGCCACTTTCGGTCGCCGAACTCGAACTGCGCTGGCGGCCCCTGACGTATTCCTGCGTATCGACGCCGACGGCTCCCGGTGAATTAAATTACCGACGAACGGTACGCAATCGGTGGCCTTTCCCGGTCGGCCCGAGAGCCGTACTGCCCATCGGGGCGGGCGAGAGACCGTGCTGCGCTTCGTGAATCGTGTCGATACAAGAATTTTTCCCGCGCGTCAGGAACTTCCGTAGACGGAAATCGAAAAGTGTTCATTGACTGCGATTGTGACGTTCCGCTATTCCTTTGAGGTTGTAAGCGGAGTGGACGGTAGAGTAGTCGCGGCGTGTGAACGTCGGGGGACAATGGCGAAGGAATGTGACGATGGCCGAGCGCATAGTGCGACAATTGATCGACGACATCGACGGGACGGAGATCCCCGATGGCGGTGGTGAAGGAATAGATTTCTCCTTCCGCGGTGTCGATTACCACATTGACCTGTCATCGGCAAATGCGGCGAAATTCAGCAAGGCTCTCAAGCCGTACATCGACGCTGCCGCGAAGACTAAAACCGGGAGCCGGACTCGCCAGACCGATTCGTCGGTCAAGGGGCAGGGACGCTCCCGCACACGCCGGGCGAAGACCAACGGTCGCGCGCGGTCCAACGGCAACGGCCACAGCTCGGCCGAACAGATGGCGGCCATTCGGGAGTGGGCTCGCAACAACGGTCACGAGGTTGCCGAACGCGGCCGGATCAAATCCGAAGTGGTCGAGGCTTTCCAGGCTGCACACTGAGCCGCGGCGTCGTCAACGCGCCGACGACAGGCGCTGTGAAGGACGCCAGACCAGTGCGCCAACGGCCAACCCAGCGAACGGGATCGCCGCCAAAATCGTGCTCAGCGTGGCACTTCCACCGGTGACCAAGGTGAAGTTCGACAGCACCAGCCACAGGCTGGCGAGCAACCCGAGCACCACCAGCGAGGGTGCAATCCGCGTCGCCCAGGTCCGGCCCGTGGCGTGAGTCCGCTGGCGCAGGAAGAACGCCAGGACCGCGATCGAGGTGGTGAGCATCAGCACCACCATGCCCACCGTGGCGATACCGGCCATCGAACCGAACACCCCGACCAGCGGATCGATACCCAGCACCGCCAGCACGCCGACGATGATCGTCGCCGTCCCGGTCTGCACCACCGATGAGAACGCCGGCGAAGCATGGTCGTCGTGCACCCGGGCCAACCGGCCGGGCAGCAGTCCCTTGCCGGCGAGCACGAACTGGTAGCGCGCGATCACGTTGTGGAAGGACAGCACACAGGCGAAAAGGCTGGTCAGCAACAGCACGTTGACCACATCGCGCCCGAGCGTGCCGAGCATGTCACCGGTGGTGTCCAGCAGCATATTGCCGTCTCCGGCGAGGGTCTTCTCCGCCACCGCGGTCACCTGGTCGGGGCCGATGGCAACGACGAACGCCCACACCGTGATTGCGTAGAACGCCCCGATGATGATTACCGCGGCGTAGGTGGCGATCGGGATGGTGCGCTCCGGGTCGCGGGCCTCGTCGCGGAAGACTGCGGTGGCCTCGAAACCGATGAATCCGGTCAGCGCGAACAGGACTGCGATGCCGAGGGTCCCGTGCGTGAAAACGGCGGGGTCAAAGGACATCAATGTGATGCCCGCGGGTCCGGGCTTGGCCACCATCACCACGTCGAGAATGACGACAACGCCGATCTCGAGAGCCAGTGCGACGCCGAGCACCTTGGCGCTCAGTTCGATGTGCCGGTAGCCGAGGACGGCGACGATCGCCAGGACGGCGAACGAATAGACCGGCCAGGGGATCACGGGTCCCTGGTAGTGCGTCACCGTGTCGGAGATGGCCCAGCCGATGTAACCGTAGATGCCGATCTGGATGGCGGTGTAGGCGATCAACGCGACGACGGCGATGCCCTTGCCCATGCGCTCGCCGAGGCCCACGGTCACATAAGAGAAGAAGGCGCCCGCTTCTGGCACGTACGGCGTCATCGTCACGAACCCGACGCTGAACACCAGCAGCACCAGAGCGGCGATGACGAAGCCCATCGGCGCGCCCGCACCGTTGCCCAACCCCATCGCCAGCGGCATGTTGCCACCGATCACCGTGAGCGGGGCGGCCGCCGCGACGACCATGAACACGATGCCGACCGGACCGAGATGGCCGGTCAAACGCCGGCCTTCGGTTGTGCTGAGAGTGGTCACGAGATCTCCTGAATTCGAGGGACATTGGGGCCGACCGCGTCGCGAAGTAGGTCGTGGTCCAGCGCGTGGGCGATGAAGCCGTTGCGGCCGGTCATGGTGGTCGCGGCGACCATCGCGTTGAGGATGGCCTCCTCGGTCGCCTCGATGGTCAAGTCGAAAAGCCGGGTCATCAGCTGCGGTGCGACCATGCGCAGGGGGATCTCCGGGCGTAAGGTTGCCGTGTCCTCGTCCCACGCGTACGGCGGGATTCCGCGGTTGCCGGTGGAAAAGGCCAGCATCAGGTCGCCGCTGTACTGCTCGCCACTACCGCCGAGCCGGCTGACGGCGAGTGCCGAGCGTTGGGCCAGTCGCGTGCATTGATGGGGCAGCAGGGGAGCGTCGGTGGCCAGGATGACGATGATCGAGCCAGAGCCCGGCTCATAGCGGTCGGGCAGTTCCGGTAGCGGCACCTGCGCCGGCCCGATCAGCTCCCCGACCGGAATACCGTTGATCCGGAGTCGCTCCCGGCGGCCATGATTGGCCTGCACCAGAACACCCACCGTGTAGGGGCCGGTGACCGTCTCGGTCACCCGCGATGCGGTGCCGATGCCACCTTTGAATCCGTGGCAGATCATGCCGGTGCCGCCACCCACGTTGCCCTCGGCGGGCGGCTGCGACACCGCGTTGTCCAACGCGGAGCGAACATGGTCGGGGCGGACGTGAAAGCCGTTGATGTCGTTGAGCAGACCGTCGTATGTCTCGCCCACCACGGGAAGTGACCAGTAGACGCCTTCACCGCGAGCCCTTACCTGTGCGGCGACCAGTTCGTCGCGGACCACACCGACGCTGTGGGTGTTGGTCAGGCCGATGGCGGTGGTCAGCTCACCGGATTCGCGGATCCACTCCAGCCCGGTGAGCTCCCCGCTGCCGTTGAGTCGGTGCGAGCCTGCGAAAACGGGCTCGGTCCAGATGCCGTCGTGGGGGATGACGACGGTGACCCCGGTGCGCACGGCAGCGGGTCCGTCGGCGCTGATCAACGTGGTGTGCCCGACTCGGACGCCGGTCACGTCGGTGATGGCGTTGCGCGGTCCGGTGGGGTGTTCCCCGATGACCACGCCGAGTTCTCTGGCCCGCATTGATTACGCTCGCTTCACCGTTAGTTCTTTTCCTAGGTGGAAAAGAACTATGCGCGCGCGTGACGCAGTGCGCAAGAGGAAGCGCAAAATAGAGTGGACCCGCATCGGGCGGCGACAGGAGCGGCGTAGGGATGGCACGGCCCAACCGGCAAGTCGAGCGGCGTGGCGACATCATGGACGCCGCGATCGCGCTGATCGAGCGCCATGATCTGGCCACCCTCAAGCTCGCTGATGTCGCCGCCGAGCTGGGGCTGACGACCAATGCGGTGCGGTATTACTTCAAGGACATGACGGCGCTGCTGTCGGAGCTCGCCCTGCGATCCGACGTCCGGTTCTATGACGATCGGCTTCGGCTACGGACCGAAAGCGACGATCCGCGCGTGCAACTTGCCAGGACCGTCGCCGCAGGACTGCCGACCGGGCCCGAGGATGCGGAGTGGCGAGCGATCTGGCGTGCTGTGCTGGCCGCGGGATTCGATCTGGACACCCGCCGAGACGTGCAAGGCATCTACCACCGACAGGTCGGCCTCTACGCCGACCTATTGGAGGCCGGCGCGGATGCTGGCGTGTTCCGGCTCAGTGGCCCCGCCGGCGACATCGCCATGACGTTCATGGCGATGGAGGACTACTTCGGGTATCGCATCGTCGCGCGTGACCCGCAGCTGGATCGCAGCACAGCCCTGCGCCTGATGCGCCAGTACGCGGAGCTGGCCACCGGCGCGGTGATCCCCGAGACACGCTGAGTCAGCGGGGGATACCCGACCGCAACACGGCGTCCGGATCGTACTTCTGCCGAATCATGGTGAACCGAGCCATGTTCGGACCCAGGTAGCATCCCAGCGGAATTTCCGCTTCCGGATAGTTGAGGTACCGGCCGACGGAGTGTGCCGCCACCGCCTGATGTGCGTCGGTCAGCCAGCGGCCGGCGGGATCGACGGCCGCCTCGGTGAACCACTGCACCGACGCCGCCTGCTGTCGCCACGGGAAGGCGGTGCCCGCGGGGTCGGTGTCGGCGACGGCGCCGGAGAGCGATTCGACGACGGCCGTCGCGGTGCCGGCGGACCGCGGCCAGGCCACCGTCGCCGCGACGATGGAATCAGCTGCGGCCGAAGTCATTTTGCCGATGATGTCCGATCCGGCGACGAAGACGCGCGATGGCGGGTCCGGTACCCGCCGGGGCTGCCGTGATGAGGGTGCAGTGGCCCGCGCCTTCGCCGACGGTGATGTTGACCATGCCCCAGATGTCGCGGGCGGCGCTCTGCAGCCAACCGTGCCAACTACTGATCACGGCGGCAGCCGACTCGATGGGGAACGCCATCGTCACCACGTCGCGCTCGCCGGTCGGAAATGTCTGCATCTGCAGCGATGTCACCACGCCGATGTTGCCGCCGCCCCCGCCGCGCAGCGCCCAGAACAGATCGTCGTGATCGTCGGCGGAAGCCGTCACGACCTCACCGCTGGGCAACACCACCTGGGCCGGGCGAGCGCTCCGCGGCGGGCTACTCCACGACGAAGACCGGGATCAACCGATCGGTCTTGGTCTGGTACTCGGCGTAGGGCGGGTAGGCCTCGACGGCGAGCTTCCACCAGTGCTCGCGCTCCTCGCCGGACACTTCGCGCGCGGTTAGGGTGAACACCTTGTCGCCGTCCTGCGCCACTACGGTGGGGTTGGCCTTGACGTTGAAGTACCACGACGGGTGCTCCGGGTCGCCACCCTTGGAGGCGACCATGGCGTAGCGCCCGTTCTCCTCGACGCGCATCAACGGTACGTAGCGTTTCTTGCCGGACTTCGCGCCGGTGGTGGTGAACAGCACTATCGGCCGGTCCATGATCAGCACCCCGTCGGTGGTGCCCTGCTTGAGAATCTGTTCGGTCTGCGCGCGCACCCAGTCGGTGGGGCTCAGTTCGGCATCAGTCACAGTCCGCCCAACACACCCGGGCACGGGGTTATTCCCCGGCCGCTATCGAGGCGGTTCGGTGCAGTAGGACCTGGGCGGTTCGACGAACAGAATCTGCCGGCTGCCGACGGGGCACTGCCCGAACTCCACGGCGTCGGCGCGTCGCACCACCCTGAACTCGGCTGAGCTGTCGGCACAGTCGACGTGCTTGAGGGTGTCGCTTCGGTGCGGGTCGTCGGGTGTGGGTTGGCCGTCGATGGCCGCGTAGCAATGGTCGACCGCCAAGTTGGGAATGAAACAGACCGTGGCAGCCTGGTTGGTCCAGCGGGCGAACCGTGTCCCGGCTGCCTTCCCGTCCGGGCACACTGCGTCCGGACCGCCGACGGTGACCACCTCGAAGACCGCGGCCGGGTCGTCGCAGTCGGCGGTGTCGCCCTCGCGGATGATCCCGGCAGCCATGGCCTCGCCGTCGATGCACTGCCCGACCCGCACCGGCGGGGCGGCGCGATCTGCCGGCGGCCGGCTCAGCCCGGATGCTGCGCGCCCGGCAGTTCCGACCGCGGTGGCGGCGAGCAGGATGGCCCCGGCGACGATAAGGCCGCGGCCGGCGGTGTTCTTCGGCGGTGGGGGCGGTATCGGGGGTGGGGAATATCCGCCGGTGTACGGGTACGGATACCAGGGCGCGCCGGGTGGCGGTGGCGGATAGCCCGGGTAGGGCGGCGGGTAAGCCGGGTAAGGGGGCGGGTACGACGGTGGGTGAGCCGCAGCCGAACGGCTTGCTCGAGACCGTTCGCGAAGACCGAGGGCGAGCAGGACCACCCCGATCACCGGGATCGCCAGATAGCCCACGATAAGCCCGTACCGCGGCGGCTCGCTGCCTTCGGCGAGCAGCGCCGCGGCGGCGATGTAACTGATCGTGGTCACTGTCCGTTGACTCTAGCCGCGATCGGATTGGCCTGCGGAAATGCTCGGTGCCTCGAACGGACGGCGAAGATCCGATGACGGCACCTGTCCTCGGTGCGGCTCGCGGTTCTCGACGACTACCAGAACGTCGCCCTGCAGCTGGCCGACTGGTCCGCGGTCGCCGACCGTGCCGAGGTCACGGTCTTCAACGACCACGTCTGCGACCCCGACCAGCCGCTCGCCCGGCTGGCCCCGTTCGACGTGGTCTTCGTGATGCGGGAGCGAACAACGTTGCCGCGCAGTGTCATCGAACAGCTACCTCGATTGCCGATGATCGCCTCCGCTGGCCCGTTCAACGCCGCGATCGACATGGTGGCCGCCATCGTCGTGTGGCTCGACGAGCGTCCCTGAGCTACTTGGGCAGGCGTCGTTTGATGCTGGCGCTGCGCAGCATCCGCAGCCCGAGGTTCGTCGAGGTGAACATGGGGATCACCCCGAGAAACGTACGCTCGGACGGGGTGGCGCCGTGCAGGTGCTCGAGACTGCCGAACACGTAGAAGCAGCCGATACTGAAGATTGTCAACGGAATACACAGCGCCATGAAGGACCCTCGATCCGACACCGCCTGCCGGGCCAGCGCAAGCTCGTCATCGGTCAGCGGCTCACGGTTGCGGGCCTTGCGCAGCACAGTAGGGATTGCTTGCAGCTCGTCGGCGAGCGGCAGGCTGGGCCGGCGGACCAGGCGACTGACGTATACCGCTGCTATCGAGGCGAACACCACCACGAAAACGAAGAAGACCGCCGAGAGGATGGCCCACAGGTTCATCGCTTGACTCCGAAGTCCGAGGGCAGCCGCAGCGGCCGCGTGCGTACCAGCGTCGGCCACCAGAACCATGGTCCGAGCAGCCGCATCAGGCACGGCACGATGAACGAGCGCACCACCAATGTGTCCAGTAACAGCCCGATGCACACGGTCGATCCGACCTGGCCGATGGTCCGAAGGTCGCTGGCCAGCATTGCCAGCATGGTGAACGCGAACACCAGCCCCGCTGAGGTCACCACACCGCCGGTGCTCCCCAGCGCCCGGATGAGCCCGGTGTGTAGGCCTGCGGTGATCTCTTCCTTGACCCTGGCGATCAGCAGCAGGTTGTAGTCCGAACCGACCGCCACCAGAATGATGAAGGTGATCGGCAGGACCAACCAGTGCAGGTGCAGGCCGATCAGATGCTGCCACACCAGGATTGAGAGTCCGAACGCACCGGCGAACGAGAAGGCCACCGTGCCGGGGATCACCAGGGCGGCGATGAGACTCCGGGTGAGGAACAACATGATCAGAAAGATCAGAATGAATGCCGCGATGGCCACGATCAGCAGGTCAGAGGCGGCGTAGAGCTTGATGTCCTTGTTGTTCGAGCCGGCACCGCCGATGTAGATCTTCGCCCCTGCCAGCGACGTCTCCTTCAACGCGATCTTGATGGCCTCGGGAAATTGGTCGACGTGCGCGATGCCTTCGGGGCCCATCGCGTTGCCTTCATGGGTGACGATGAACCGGGCCGCCTTGCCGTCGGGTGACATCATCAGCTGCATACCGGTTTTGACGTCGTCGTTGTCGAACGCTTCTCGGGGCATGTAGAAGAAGTCGTCGCTGCGGGACTTGTCGAAGTCGTTGCCAACGTTGATCAGGTCGTCAAAGGTCTGATCGGTCTGAGTCGACTGCAGGTGCGCGGGACCGTAGGAATGGACGATCACCGACTGCAGCGCCTGGGTGTTGTCCATCATCACCTTCAGCTGTGAAATCATCTGGGGCAGCAGTCGGTCGACGGCTTGCAGATCGGTGACGGCGTTGGCGATCTGCGCATCAAGGGCATCGATGCCGTCGAGGCCGTCGAACAGCGATCGCAGCGCCCAGCACACGGGAATGTCGAAACAGTGCGGTTCCCAATAGAAATAGTTCTTCAGCGGCCGCATGAAGTCGTCCAGGTTGGCGATGTCCGCGTTCATGTCGTCGGTGACCTGTTGCAGATTCTCCATGGTGAGCACCGTCGAATGAAGTTCGTCGGACATCTTCTGCGTCAGATCAATGGTCTTGGCCAGCACCGTCACCGAATCCGCCTGAATCTGGGCCTGTTTGTCGGTATCGGCGTTCTGCTGTTGGTTGAACGGCAGCTGTTGACCGCTGCCACTGCCCTGGGTGGTGAACAGGTACGGAATCGTCGCCCGATCCAGCGGGCGGCCCAACGGTCGGGTGATGCTCTGCACCATGGCGACGCCGGGCAGCCGGATCAGGGCCTTGGCCACTCGGTCGAGCGAGATGAAGTCGGCTGAGTTGCGCATGTCGTGATCGGACTCCACCATCAGCATCTCGGAGAACAGCTTGCTCGGCGGGAAGTGGCGATCCGAGGCCTCGAAACCTTGATTGGCAAGGCCGTCGGTGGGCTGATACTGGCGATCGTCGTAGTTCACCTGATAGGTCGGTACGAAGACGGCACCGATCATGACGACGGCGCAACTGGCCGCCAGGATGGGCACCGGCCAGCGAACCACACTGGCACCGATGCGCCGGTAGAGCTGACCGCGGGCAGCCCGTTTGGGATCGAAGAGCCCGAACAGACTGCCCACCGTGAGGATGGCCGGACCGAGCGTCAGCGCGGCGGCGATGGTGAACAGCATGCTGATCGCGACGGCCGGACCCATGGTGTGGAAGTAGTCCAGCCGCGCGAAGCTCAGGCAGAACCCGGCCCCGGCGATGGTCAATCCCGAGCCGATGATGATGGGGGAAACCCCGCGGTAGGCGGTGAAATAGGCGTCTTCCCGGGTCTCGCCGGCCCGGCGGGCCTCGTGGTAGCGGCCCAACAGGAAGATGCCGTAGTCGGTTCCGGCTCCCAGCGTGAGTGAGACGACCATGTTGACGGCGAACGAGGACAGCGGAATGACCCCGAAATGGCCCAGGGTGGATACCACGCCCTTGGCGATGAGCATCTCGAAGAGCACGCTGGCCAGTGGCACCAGCAGCGCGCTCGGGGAACGGTAGACCAGCAGCAGCATGACGATGATGAGCAGGATCGTCACGATGGTGATGTTGTTGAGGCTGGCGTTGGCGATCGAGAGCGTGTCCGACGCCAGCGGTGCCGCTCCGCTGACGTAGACGTGGAGCCCAGGCGGCGGGGTGTCGCTCCTGACGATCGCGCGCACCGCGTCGACGGACCGGTTGGCCTCGATCTGGCCGATATCGCCGGCCAGCCGCAGCAACACGTAAGTGGCCTTGCCGTCGACGCTCTGAGCGCCCGCCGCGGTAATGGGCTTGCCCCAGAGGTCCATCACGTACTGCACATGTGTGGTGTCGCTTTTCAAGCGCTGCATCAGGTCGTCGTAGTAGCGGTGGTCGCTGTCGTCCAGCGGCCGGTCGGCCTCCAGGACGACCATGGTGAGACTGGTCGAGGTGGACTCGTGGAACTTCTCGCCGATTCGCAGCATCGCCACCTGCGATGGTGCGTAGGTGGGGATCATCGGTCCGGCGAGTTCGGCGGCGACGTCTTCGACCTTCGGGATGAAGGTGTTGGTGGTGACCGCGACGAGGCCCCAGCACACGATGATCGGAATCGCCAGCAGTCGAACCGATCTGGCGAAGAAAGGCCGGCCCGCCCGGTGTGCGCTCATGCGGACTTCACCCGGCAGGTGACATCAGCGTCTTCACGGGTCGCGGAATGTTCGTCCTTGACGACGCCGTTCACCAGCATCCGACAGCCAACCTGGCCCCCGTGCACCTGTGCGGAGATGCTGCCGGAGACCACGGTGAGAGTGGTGGTCTCGGTGTGCGACCACGGCAGCGTGGCGACGTCGACCTTGTGCGGATGTCCATCGATGTCGGTGTAGTCGAGCATCCCGCCGGCGCCGACGTCGCCGAACAGCTCGTAGGTCAGCTGCTTGGGGACGAACTCTTCCGGCGCCTGCGGGGGATTGACCGCCAGGACGGGACCGGGCGCGGAGGACTGGTGCACCTTCCACATGCAGACCGCGCCAAGGCTCACGGCGATCACCGTCACGAGCGCCAGCCAGGTCCGCTCGAGAAGCACCCTGCCCGTCGAACGCCTACTCATCACCTCACGTCCGAATCAGCGCCAAGCTCCTCAGTCGCCATGGCTGAGTTATATCCCATACAGAATTGATTGCTCAACTGCTGGGAGTTTGCTGTGGATGGGGATCGCCTTCGATGTCGCGAAGAATGGTTGCGAAAATTGGGAATAGATCCGACGAGGCCGCTTGGTGTTATCTCGCGTCCGTCGAGATCAATCCTGTCAGTGATATAACTCCACCATGAAGGATATGACTCCACCGTGAAGCGAGCAGCGGTCGACGGCGCGCAGGCGATCTCGCAGATGGTGGACCTGGCCAACGATCTGACATGGCGGTACCTCATTGACCGCGAGGGCCTCAGCGCGAGCGCTGCTTTGGTTCTCAATCGGCTTTACCGAGAAGGACCGATGCGTCTGACGGCGCTGGCATCGGCGGAGGGCGCCAGCCAGTCGGGCATGACGCAGCTGGTCCAACGCATGGAGCGCCAGGGCCTGGTGGAACGGGGGAGCGATCCCGACGACGGGCGGGCCTCGCTTGTGGTGCTAGGTGATGCCGGCCGGCAATTGTGGGAGGACCGCGGTGAGATGCGCCGGCAACGCATCGCGGCAATGCTGCCCAATCTGTCCGACGACGACCAGGTGGCGTTGTGGCTTGCCGCGCAGGTGGTTGTGCGTGTGCTGGGGGAGTTGCGCGAGTCGGTGTGCTCGCCGGTGACGGCGTAGCCGGGTTGGCGAGGCTCTCCCCAGGCGCATCCGAGTGGTCTCCCGGCCCCACCACCCCAGCGGGGTGAAGGCATCCGAGCCCCACGCCTCGGCTGTGAACACCGTGTCGTAGCCGGCCTCCTCGGCGACGGCCACCAGTTCGGCATGGTTCGTAGGGGGCTGAGCACCCCAATAGCCCACCTGCAGGCCAAGTTTTACGAGGACACCCAACACGACCGCGGCAGGGACCGGCTGCACCGATCGGCTGGCCCCACACGCGAACAGAGGCGCTGGCCGAGATGACTGGCCGCTGCGCCTTCTGATTCGTGCCGCCGGGCCGTGTCAGGCCGGCTGGCCGTACACCGCTACCAGCACTGAACGGTCCAGGCTGTTCGCCGACCACACACCGATCGCGGTGTTGGCGCAGTTGGACATGATAGTCAGGTAGTCGGGGTTGTAGTACCACTGGTTGATCACGTCGAGGTTGTTGATCGCCAGGGCCGGGTTTATCGCCACGGTCTCGAAAACTGTCCCCGTGAATCCTGCTGCCTCGGCGCGTGATTGGGGAGTCGACCCGTCCGAACCGATGTCGCCGTCGAGGGTGCGGTTGTTCAGCGCGTCGTCGGTGTGCCATCGTGCGGCCAACGTCAACGCCGGGTTCTTCTTGACGTCATTGGTGCACCCGGCCTGGTGCTGGACGGTATACACATTGGCCACCACATCGTTGTTGAGCCGGGTGTTGTCGGCGCTGGCGATGCCCACCGAGAACGGCAGAGCGGCAACGACGACAGCGCCCGCGGTCAGGACTCGCCGAATCATTCGATGGTCCATGGTGTTCCTCAATTGCGTGTCGGTGCCGAGGTGAGCGTAGCGCCGTGCAGCACTGCCGCCGGCGCTCAGGATCCGGCAGGTGTGAGCATCGATTGCCATGTGCTGTTCTGGTTCGCCGGTGGTGACAGCGGTGCGACCCCCGGTGGAAGCTGGGGGATGTCCTGGCCGGACAGGGTGGCGTTAGGGTCGCCCTTCCAGTTGTTGCCCTCGTTGAGGGGCACGTACTGCTCGTTGCTCTCGCACATCGTGACGGTAGGCGCGCGCTTGCCGGGCACGGTCTCGCAGGGGATGTTGCGGGCGCCCCGGACGTTGAACTGCGAATCCTGCGGGACCCGGCAGTACAGATCGCCGGGCGCACGGTCGGGGTAGTCAACCAGGTTGGGGACGCGGACCTGCTGGGCGGGCAGGAAGCCGGTGGTGCAAGCCGGCGGGAGGTTCACATTGAGGTTGAACGACAGGTATTCGCCCTTGTAGGCCTGTTGGGTGTTCGCGTTGGCGACGAACGTCCCCTGTCCCACTCCGACTGCCTGTGGCAGGGTCACGAGCAGTTGCTCGATCGAGTCGTTGTAGTCGATGCCGACCTGCCCGACGCTGGCCAGGTTGGCCGCCAGGACCGGCAAGGTCGGCTTGAGTCGATCCAGAAGTTTGCGAGCCTCGTCGGAAGCCACGATGATGCCCTGCTGGTCGATGAATCCGGCGACCGCATCGTTGTTCTGCTGCAGGTCACTGGTGACCGTCGCGAGGTGTGATGCCCAGGCCTGGACGGCCTGCGCGGACTGGGACTGTGAATCCAGCACCGGCCTGGCGTTGTCGATGAGATTGATCAGCGGATCGAGGTTTGCGCGCGCATCGATCGCCAACGTGGTTGAGCCCTTGACGATCTGGGACAGTTGAGGGCCGAGACCGCCGACGGCTGTGTAGGCTTCGTCGATCGCGGTTTTGAGGTTGTCCCGCGGAATGGCCTGTAGCCCGGTGTTGGCGGCGTCGAGCAGCGAGTTGATGTCCGGTGGAATCGAGATGTCGGAGCGCACAATCACGTCACCGTCCTTCAACGGCCGTGACGTCCCGTTGCGGGGAAGCAGATCGACGTACTGCTCGCCGATCGCGGACTGGCTGTGCACCTCGGCTTTGAGGTCAGAGGGGATGTCGATTCCCGATTTCAGCGACAGCACCGCTTTGACACCGGTATCGGTCAGCCCCACCGACTCGACTCGCCCCACCTTTACGCCACGGTAGGTGACGTTGCCGGTGCTGTAGAGCCCGCCGCTCTCCGGCAACTCCATGCTCACGCTGTATCGGCCGACGCCGAACATTTTGGCGGGCAGTTTCAGGAATTGTAGTGCCATCACCGCGATCGCGGTCACGGCGATGAACGTGAAGATTGCGAGCTGGATCAGCATTCGTCGACTCAGATGCATTCAGGGCCCCTGATCGAATCGGTACGGTGCGACCAGTGGATTGGCCTTGGTGTAAGGGCTTGGGAACTGGCCGATGGTGCGCCCCCACTGCATCTCCAGTTCGGTGAGGTCACCCTCCCAGCGGGTGCCGGTGAAGATGCCCTGGTCGATTCGGCTCAAAGTGAGGTCGACAATCGCGGTCATGTTCGCGTAGTCCCCGCGCTGCCACTTCTCGATGGTCTCGTTGGGGAACGGGAACGTCAGGATCAGGCTCAACGCACGGGTCATGCTCGGGCCGGCGTTGGCCAGCGATTCCAGCACGGGCCCGATCTCTCTGAGTTGCTTGACCAGACTGGTCTTGCTCTGGTCGACGGTGCGGACCACCCGGTCACCGAATTTGCCCAACGCGTCGGCGGCAGCGACGAGGTTCTCGCGCTCGTTGTTGAGCACGGCCAACGCTTCAGGCACTGTCTTGAGCGCCTTGTCCAGGGTCGCCTGGTTCGCCGCGAATGTGCCGGCAACCTTGTTGAGGCTCTCGGTGGCGGCGATGACGTCGTCGGTCTGGTCGTTGAAGTTGGCGGTAAACCTGTCTAGCTCGCTGATCATGCTGCGCAGGTCCTGTTCGCGGCCGCGAAAGGCGGTGCTGAACGCTTCGGTGATGTCCTGAACCTGGCCAAGTCCACCACCGTTGAGCACCATCGAAACCGCGGCGAGGGTCTGTTCGACGGTGGGGTAGGACGCCGCGTGGGACAGCGGGATGAGCGAGCCCTCGTGCAGCCGGCCCTGCGCGGGTTCGTCTGTGGGCGGGCTCAATTCGATGTGCTGGGAGCCCAGGATGC
Organism: Mycolicibacterium sp. CBM1; assembly: GCF_054073305.1. Taxonomy (NCBI): domain Bacteria; kingdom Bacillati; phylum Actinomycetota; class Actinomycetes; order Mycobacteriales; family Mycobacteriaceae; genus Mycobacterium; species Mycolicibacterium sp. CBM1. Next base: position 17,333 of record NZ_JBSXPP010000019.1, read on the forward strand.
TGGTCAGTCCGATTCTGGCGATCGAGTTGGCCGGCATCGTCACGCCGCCATCGAGGCGCATCGTCACCAGCGCATTCCAGCCCTGCAGTTCGATCTTGGTGATGTGACCAACGGTGACGTCGCCGACACGCACCCGCGAGTTGGGCTGAATGTTGTTGATATCGGGCATCTCTGCGGTGATCTCGAACGAGCCGGGTCCGTTTCCGGTCGTACCGGGCAGGGGCAACGAGTTCAGTCCCTGCCAGTTCGTAAGATCACACCCCGACGACCCGCCCGCCAGGGTCACGATCAGCGCCACGGTGACTGCCCGGCGGCACCACGCGCGGCGCATCACGAGCCACCACCGGCGGCCGGGGACATCAATCCCGCCAGTCCGGCGTTCGGGTCGGTCTGTTGTACCGGCGACCTCTCGGCCGCCAGTGGCGCACCGGGGTTCGCGGCCGGTGCGGGTGCGGCTGGCGGAGCCGGCGGCACAAAGTCCGGACGCAACCAGTCCTCGCTGTAGGTCACCTCGTTGGGCCGGGCTTGGGTCCCGACGAAGAAGTTCTCCCCGATCGGGGGGAAGTTGAATTGCCGGTTCTTGATGATCGGTGCCAGATACTGCACGCACAGCTTCGACGCCTGGTCGGCCCCGAGGCGGGATGCGGCCTGAATGGCCCCGCACAAGAACGAGATCGGGTTGGCGAAGTTGTTCACCGCCAATGCCCCGGTGAAGGCGCCGTTGGCAGGTTCGTAGATGTTGTTGAAGTTCTGGACCGTGGTCGGTGCGATGTGCAGCGTCTGCTTGATGTCGTCGAGGCTGTCGTTCAACGCGGTGCTGATGGAGGCCAGTTTGTCTGCCGTCGTCCCGATGGTCTCACCGTTCTCGTCGACAAAGGTCTTGACGTCGGCGATGACGGCATTCATGTCCACGAAGGCGTCACCGATCTTGCCGGGGTCGGAGGCCAGCACACCGCTCACCGAGGCGAGGTTGTTGTTGAGTTGCCCGAGTAGATCGCTGCTGCCGCGCAGCGCCGTGACGAGGATGGACAGGTTCTTCAACGTCGAGAAGATGTCTCCGCTGTGGTCGCCGAGCACCGACATCGCCTGGGAGAGTTTCAGAATCGTCTCGCGGATGGTTCCGCCCTGGCCGCGCAGGTTGTCCGCGGTGGTGTCGATGAACGAACCAAGCGTGCTGACCCCGCCAGGCTCGGTCGGCGCCAGTAGTTCGGTCAGGCGCTTGAGCTGGACACGGACCTCGTCCCATTCGACGGGTACGGCGGTGCGGTCGCGCGGGATGACCGCACCATCGGCGAGGGTGGGGCCGCCTGCATAGACCGGCGTCAGTTGGATGGCCCGGCCGGTGACGAGCATGGGCGACAGGATCGCTGCTTTGGCATCGGCCGGCACCGGGAACTTGCGGTCGAACCAGAATGAGACCTTGACGCCGTCGGGTTGAGGCTGGACGTTCTCCACCCGGCCCACCGGCACCCCGAGGATGCGGACATCGTCACCGGGAAACAGCGCAATGCTGTTCTCGAAGTAGCCGACGACCTGAACGCGATCCCCGTGGTCGGAAGCCCGGACGGCCAGCACGCCGCCGGCGATCACGGTGAGGGCCAGGATCGTTGCAATCAGGTTGCGGGACTTGCTCAGTGTGATCATCGCGATCCCCCGGATTGGGCGTCAGCTGGCTGTTCGCCGGGCGCTGGGACGAGGAACGGCGCCGGTGTGGGTTCGGGGACCGACGCGATCTCCGGTGGCGAGGCGCCCGGTGCAGCTGGCGGCGGGCCGCCGGGCGGCGGTGCCGGTAGCGGCTCACGGTAGGGGTAGCGGAGATCGCCCGGCTTACCGGTGATCGCGTCGGGCAGGTTGAGGTGCGGCTCACCGCCCTGTCCGGTGCGGGGGTAGGGGACCGGCAGAGCCGGCGTAGCCGGCTGGCCCACCTGGGAGTCGGTACGCAGCGAGGGCAGCAGGGTGGACGGGTCGACCCCGAGGTCGGAGAACGCCGCGTCGATGAACGGCTGGACGAACTGACCAGGGAGCAGATTGACCACGTAGGCCTTGAAGAACGGCCCGGAGGACACCGATTCGCCCAGCGACATCGCATAGCTATTGAGCCGCTTGACCGCGTCCTGGATGCGTCCCTTGCGATCGTCGACGATAGTCAAGACCCCGTTCAGCTTCTCCAGGGCCGGTCTGAGCTGTGCCCGGTTATCGGCGATGAACCCCTTGAGTTGCTTGGACACGGCCGAGATGTTGCGCCAAATCCGGTCGAGTGCTGCGCTCTGCTCGTTGAGCGCGAGCAACAGAGAGTTGGTCTGCCTGACCAGAGTGACGATCTGATCGGTCCGCTTGGCCAGCACGTCGGTGGTCTTGGCGGCGTTGTCCAGCAGATTCCGAAGCTGGGCGTCCTGCTTGTTGAGCGTCTCGGAGAACCTGGCCACCCCAGCCACCGCGTTGCGCAGATCCGGCGGGGTGTCGGCGAAGGTTTGAGCCATGGTAGCCAGCGAGGCCGACAGTTGGTCGGTGTTCAGGCCGCTGATCGTGTTGGTCAGATCGCCTAGCGCGTCGGGCAATTGGTAGGGCGATGTCGTCCGGTCGATCGGGATCGGAGCCGACAGATCGCCGTCACCGTGCGGAATGACGTCGAGCATCTTGGTGCCCAGCAGACCCTTGGTCTTGATCGCCGCGGTCGTACGCTCACCGAGGTGCACGTCGCCCTTGATCCGGAACTTCACTAAGACGTGCTGGCCGTCGAGTTCGATACTGGACACCTTGCCGATGGGTAGGCCCGAAACCTCCACGCCGGCACCGGTGAACAGCCCGCCCGCGTCGGCGAAGTAGGCCGAATAGTTGCGGCCCGGGTTGAGGAGCGGCAGTTTCTGCCAGTTCAATGCGCCCAGCACGATCCCGGTGATCACGACGGCGCCGACGGCGCCGAGGACGAAGGGGTTGCGTTCGGAAAACGATCTCATTTCGGCGTGCACCGCCCAGTGTCCTGGCCGGCCACTTTGACGTAAACCGGTTGTCCACCTTTACCATTGAGCTTCAGTACGAGGTCGCAGAGGTAGAAGCTGAAGAAGTCGCCGTACATGCCCTGCCTGCCGAGTGCCTTGTACTTGTCGGGCAGCGTGTCGATCAGCCTCTCCAGGTATTCGTGGTCGGCCACCGCGATCGCCGACACCCGATCTGTCTCCTGCACCACTTTCCTGACGGGTTCGCGTGATTGGTCGAGCAGGTCGGCGACGGTTTCCGCCGCGGCGCTGGTGCTCGTGAAGGCATTGGCAATGTCGGTCCGGCGTGCGTTGAGGCCGTCGATCAGTCCGGACAGATTCGTCACGGCCTTGTCCAGTTGGGCGCTCTGCCCGCCCAGGGTGCCCAGCACCGCGTTCAGGTTGGTGACGACCTCACCGATCAGCTGATCCCGGTCGGCCAGCGTGTTCGTCAACACTGCGGCTTGGTTCAGGAACGAGGAGATGGTGGGCCCCTGGCCTTGCAGTGCCTGATCGAGCTGCCCACTCAATGCGTTGACCTGCTCGGGATTCAGGGCGCGGAACAGCGGTTTGAACCCGCCGATCACCGAGTCCAGGTCAAGCGCGGGTGCGGTGCGGGTCACCGGGATCGTCGCGCCCGGTTGTAGGCGCCTGAGTCCGCCGGCGCCTTCTTCGAGTGCCAGGAAGCGGCCGCCGATCACGTTGTCGTAGCGGATCACCGCCCGAGTGCCTTCGGTCAGGTTGACGGTGTCGTGGGCGGAGAACTCGACGCGGACGCTCGCGTCCCGATTGATCCTGATGTCGTCGACTTTGCCCACTTCGACCCCGGCGACCCGGACGAAGTCGCCGGACTTCAGACCGGTGACATTGGTGAATTCGGCGTTGTAGGTGCTGCCTTCGCTGAATCGGAACTGCGCGAAGACGGCCAGCAGGGCGAAGGCGCCGAGCAGACAGACCGTGAGGAAGACGGCGAGGCGCCACACGGTGGCCCTCAGATTGTCCTTCACGGTCTGTTCTCCTGTCGGTGCTCACTGGTCACGGCGCGGGCGCTGCCTGCGGTGCTGGGGCCGCCGGATCGGGGGCCGGTGGCACGCCCGGCCAGAGCGGGACGCCGCCGGGGCCGTACCACGCCGCCCCGTAGGGCGGCATGCCCGGGCCGGGGTCGGGACCGGGAGCCGGTCCGGGCAGGCACTGGCGGACGCTGGGTCGCTGCGGAACAGCCCGGGTGACCGGGAACCAGTCGGCCCAACATTGTTCGCCCAGACCGGGATTGGGGCGGATGTCCAACCCGGTACCCCAGCCGGTGTCGGTGACCAGCTGGCGCACGGGGAGGTTCTTGGTGGGATCGGGCATCGACCCGCAGCTGGGTTTGCCGCCCGGCCCGCCCTTGGCGCCAACCACGGGCAGGTTGTCGGGGTACTGGTAGGCGTCGTTGCCCAGCAGCAGTGCGACGTCGAAGTTCGCCGACTTGCCGTCCCGGCCGCCCCAGATGTTGTAGGCGTCACCGGTGTTCAGTGTCCAGGTGGCGCCCTGGAGCCAGCAGGTGTAGACGGGGTTGTACTTGAGCAGCAAGTTGGTGGTGGGCTCGAGTAGGTTGATCGCGCGGACCAGGTCGGGACCGCTGGAATCCAGGAGTTCCGTTCCGGTCTGAGCGAAGCCAATCGTATTAAGTAGCAGTGCATCCAGTTGGGATGCCCGATCGGCGACGGTGGTGCTGAGCGTGCTGCCGGCATTGAGGACCGTTACGATGTCGGGTGCTGCCGCTGCGTAGGTTTCGTTGAAGTTCGTCAACGAGCGCCAGTCGTCGCGGATGATGTCGCTGCGCTCGTTGAGCACCGCGAGTACCTCGTTGAGGTCGGTGGTGGCCTGGGCCATTCGAGGTCCCTGGCCACGGACTCCGTCGGCAACCGCGGTCAGTACGGCGTTGAGCTTGGCAGGGTCGATCTTGTCGAGCAGGTTGACGACGTTCTGGAAGACGGTGTTGACCTCGGTGGTGACGTTCTTCGAGTGCAGGACAGCGCCGGCGGCCAGTCGTTGCGGACTGGGTTCGGTGGGGTAGACGAGGTCGACGAATTTCGCCCCGAAAGCGGTGGTGGCCCGGATCTGGGCGCCGACATTGGCCGGGATGTACTGGACCTGATCCGGGTCGATCTCCAGTCGCAGGGTTGCCGGTCCCTGTCCGCCGATGACCTGGCCCACCTGGCCGACCGGAACGCCGCGCATCTTGACCTTCGCGCCGCTTTCCATCACCAACCCGGAGCGATCGGCGGTCACCGTGACCGGCACGTAAGACCGGAAGGTGCCTGCGAAAAGCGCTGCGGTGACAAAGAAGAAGATGGCGACTGCGAGGAGCAGGATCATTGTCCACCACTTGTCGGGTAGGCGTTCCTCGCCGGGGCGGGCTTCCATCGCTAGCCCGCAAGGTTGAAATTGCCGGACTGGCCGTACACGGCCAGTGAGATCATCACGATTTCGACTGCGGCCACGACCATGGACGTGCGTACCGCGCGCCCTACCGCCTCACCCACGCCGGCCGGCCCACCCTTGGCGGTATACCCGTAGAAGGTGTGCACCAGCATGATGACGATGGTGATCGCCACCGACTGCATGAATGACCAGATGACGTCGGTGGGGTTGAGGAAGGTATTGAAGTAGTGATCGTAGACGCCGGACCCCTGACCGTAGATCACCACGGTTCCGGTGCGGGCGGCTAGGAACGCCATCATGACGGCGATGCAGTACAGCGGGATGACCACGATGACCCCCGCCAGGACTCGGGTCGCGGCCAGGTACGTGACCGAACGGATACCGATGACTTCCAGCGCATCGATCTCCTCGTTGATCCGCATCGCCCCGATCTGCGCGGTGGCGCCCGCGCCGATGGTCGCCGACAACGCAACGGAGACGGTTCCCGGGACGATCAGTCGGACATTGAAGAACGCCGAGGCGAATCCGGTCAGCGCCTCGAAACCGACGGAGGCCAACTGGTTGTAACCCTGGACGGCCACCAGCGCGCCGGTGGTCATGGTCAGGAAGCCGACGATGGCGACGGTTCCGCCCACCACGGCCAAAGCGCCTGCACCCAAACCCATCTGCGCGATCAGGCGCAGCAGTTCCTTGTTGTACCGGGTGGCAGCTTCGGGGATGACGGCCAGAGTTTTGACATAGAACCGGGTTTGGGCACCGATGCGGTTCCATCCGGCGGACAGGTCGCGCAGGCCGCTCCCCAGTTTCGGATGCAGTCGGCTCGGGGTGTTGACGCTCACCGGTCCACCTTCACGACACCGTGAATTGGATGCCGACGGCAGTGACGATGACGTTGATCGCGAACAGCACCATGAACGTGAACACCACGGTTTCGTTGACGGCATGGCCCACACCGGCCGGGCCACCGCCGACAGAGATGCCCTTGTAACAGGCGATCAACCCGGCAGCTAGGCCGAAAAGTGTTGCTTTGGTGAGCGATACGATGACATCGCCAACCCCGGTCAGCAGCGTCAGGCCGGCCGCGAATGCCCCCGGCGAGACGTGCTGGATGTAGACGCAGAAGATGTAGGCGCCGGCGAGGCCAGCCAGGATGACCGTGGCAGACAGTGCGAGCGCCACCGTGGTGGCGGCCAGCACGCGGGGAACGACGAGCGCCTGGATGGGGTCGATGCCCATGACGCGCAACGCGTCCAGCTCCTCCCGGATGGTGCGCGCACCGAGGTCGGCGCACATGGCGGTGGCGCCGGCGCCGGAGACCACGAGCACCGTGACGATCGGTCCGATCTGGTTGACCGTGCCGACGGCTGCGCCGGTTCCGGAGAAGTCGGCCGCGCCGAACTCGCCGAGCAGGATGTTGAACGTGAACACCAACAACACGGAGTACGGCAGTGTCAGCATCAGGGCGGGTACGACCGATACCCGCGCCACGAACCACGTCTGCAGTAGATATTCGCGCCACGCGAATGGCGGCCGGAACATCACCACGACGGTGTCCAGGGTCATGCCGATGAATCCGCCGAGGGCCCGCACGGGTTTGGCGGTGAGTGTTCCTGCGCTCAAGTGTGCTTACCCCGCAAACTGCGCGCGATCCGGCCAGGGGGACCGGAACGCATCGCCGACGCTGACCCGACAAGCGGTTTCGGTGCCGCCTCGGTGGCGGAATAAGCCCGGCTCAGAGTGCTACAGGCTGCTTTATTCACCGCAGGCGCATCCTCGTCCGGCAACATGGCGAGAACGCTATCGGGCTACCGCCTAGGTAGCTGCATCTCAAATGAGGGGTTTCTGTACCCCCAAAGAGCGAATGGGTGGATTGGCCTCGCGGTGGCGCGGATCCGCGCGATACCCACGTCCGTTCGAATTGTCACCGCGGCCGTGGCGAAGCGTCCGCTGCCGGCACCTGCGGCAGATGCCGCGTATATCCGTTGTGGTGCAGTGACTTCGGCACGCACCGGACGATGTCGGCCTCCGTGTTTCACGCCCGGTCAGACCGTGGTGGCATGTGAATTGACGGTCGAGTCGGCGTCGATGGCCCGGCCCTGGTCAGCGGCCTGCTGGGTCAGGCTGAGCTGAGGTGCCGGTGACGTGCGCCGTCGAGCTGGCTTCCAGCGCCCGGATGGCCAGCCACGCCGTGGCACGGTCGTCGGGGTTGGCCATCGACATCTGAGTCAGTTGCTCGATCTGACGGATCCTGGCAGCGAGGGTTTGGCGGTGGATGCGCAGACGCTTGGCCGTCGCACCCCACACGCCGTGCTCGGCCAGGTAGATCTCCAGCGTCCGGGTCAGCGGCCCGTGCCGGCCGTCGTCGTCGCGCAAGGGATCCAGTACCGCGGCGATGCGGGTGGTGGCGCTGTCGTCGAGGTGCTCGAGGACGTGACTAACCGTGGCCAGCGACCGGTACCAGACCACCGGGCGGGCATCGACCACCGCAACCTCCAGGGCCTGGCGTGCTTCGGCCGCCGAGCGAGCCAACATCTGGGCCCGCGCCGGCGAGCCCAGGCCCAGCCGCAGCGGCATCCGTGCCTCCCCGCTGAGCTCCTCCACGATGCGGGCGAGCTCACCGGCGCGGTCGTCACGCACGAATCCCAATAGCTGGCCCTGGTTTTCGGCCAGCACGTGGGCGGCGCCGAGGTCATCGAGCCAGCGGATCGCCAGACGTTCGGGATCGATGGTGCGGGAGCGGGAAGCGACCGCGAACGCGGTCAGCGAGGTTTCGTGAACTCCCCAGCGCCGCAACAGCGATGCCGCCTCGGGCCCACCGCGCAGCAGCGTCGACACCATGACTTCGCGGCCGAGGCGTTCGGTGGCCGGATCGTCGGCGGTGCGCAGCAACAGATCGAGCAGGGCCGCGGCCTGCGAGGCCAGATCGCGACTACGGCTCGTCGACCCTCGGGCGCCGATGACCAGGTGGGCGCTGATGTCCTCGCCCTGCCCGACGGGATGCACCTGCAGTCCGGTGTGCCGGACTCGGACCGGGCGATGAAAGGCCACTGCTATCGCGTCGCGAATGTGCAGGCCACCGGCACCGGTCGCGGTGATGACCTCGCCGCGGGCATCGAGCAGCACCGCCCAGCCGTCGACTCGGCGAGCGAGTTCGGTGACCACCGCGACCACGCCGCCGCGGCGGGCGACTTGTGTCAGGACCTTGGTGCCCGTCGTGACGCGGCGGTCTTCGGCGGCCTGATCGGTGGCCAGTCGAGCGGCCAGCCGGGCATGGACGACCTCGACGGCGGCGGCACCGGCAACGATTGCGGTGACACCCGCCGAGGCGAACTCGCGCATCAGCTCGTCGGGTGGGTGAGCTCCCGCGACGACGGCGACGGAGGTAGTGAGCGCCGTGGTCCGCTCCGGGTCGCCCAGCGCCTCCGCGAACTCCTCAGGGGTGCCGGTCACCAACGTGGCGAAGCCCGGGGGACTGCCTACGACGAACTCCGTCACCCGGACGGCATCGTCGACCGTCGTGGCCCCGTCGACGTCGGCGGCGAGGAAGTCGGCCCCCAGGAATCCGGCGATCGCCCGCACGTCATACGCCACGCCGGCAGTGTACAGATTGGTGGTTTTTGGCTACTAATCCACACATTTGCACACTGACGAACGGGCCGTCTGCTCCCTAGCATTCGAGCGTTCACTTCGAGTTCGTCCGAGCCCTGCGAGGTATCCGCGTGAAAGCGATCGTCTTCCGAGACCCCCAGTCCCCGATCGAACACATCGACGTCGATCTGGCCGGCCCCAAGGCCGGTGAGGTACGGGTACGCATCGCCGCCGCCGGGGTGTGCCATTCCGACCTGCACGTCAAGCACGGTGATTGGGAGGCCCCCGCCCCGTTGGTGATGGGCCACGAAGGCTCGGGTGTGGTCGTCGAACTCGGTGCGGGCGTCACGTCGCTGGCCGTCGGCGACCACGTCGTGCTGTCCTGGGTGCCGCCGTGCGGCGAATGCCGGTATTGCCGGTCCGGGCACGAGGCCCGCTGCCAGAAGGTCGCCACCGTGGTCGCGCCCAAAGGTGTGCTGTTCGACGGCACGTCACGGTTGTCCCTCGGCGGCGAACCCCTGCACCACTACCTGGGTGTGTCGTCCTTCGCGGAAGAGGTCGTCGTACCGGCATCGGGCGCGGTCAAGGTCCGCGACGACGCACCGCTGGACGTGATCGCGGTAGTCGGCTGCGCAGTAGCCACAGGCGTCGGCGCGGTGCTCAACACCGCCGCGGTCGAGCCGGGCGCGACCGTCGCGGTGATCGGATGCGGCGGCGTCGGCCTCAACGTTGTCCAGGGAGCCAGGCTCGCCGGCGCCGAGCGGATCATCGCCATCGACGTCCGACCCGACAAGACCGCGCTGGCAATGCAATTCGGTGCCACTGACCGCATCGACGCCTCCGGCGGCGACCCGGTGCAGCAGCTGCTCGCGATGGTGCCCGACGGAGTCGACTACGCCTTCGACGCGTTCGGGCACACCAGTACCACCGAGCAGGCGATCCAGATGCTCGGCCTGGGCGGAGCCGCGGTGATCGTCGGGCTACCGAAGACCGGCGCCAAAGCGTCGTTCGAACCGTTGGTGCTCGCCGAAGCCGACCAGCGCATTCTCGGGTCGAACTACGGCTCGGTACGCCCGCTGATCGATATTCCCGCGCTGGTGGACCGCTACATGGACGGCCAGCTCAAGCTCGACCCGCTGGTGTGGGGTCGGCGGCCGCTGAGCGAGGCCGCCGCGGCCTTCGACGACCTCGAGTCCGGCGAAGCGCTGCGTACCCTGCTCATCCCGTGACCGCCGCCGCCACCTCGTCGAACACCCAGGAGCACCTCTGATGTCTGAAACCACCCAGGTCACCGCCCCGACCGATGCGGGCCTGCGCCGCGGCGTCATGTCGGGCCCCGAGCTCGCCGCCCAGGCGATCGCCAACATCGCGCCCAGCGCGGTGATCGCGTTCACCGCCGCCGCCATCTACCTCAGTGCCGGCAACGGCACGATCCTGTCGTTCGCCCTGGCGACCGTCGTGATCCTGGCCGTGGGGTACTGCGTCGTGGTGTTCGCCCGGCGCAACGCCTCGGCGGGATCGCTCTACACCTACGTCGCCAAGGGACTCGGCCCCTCAGGGGCCTACCTCGCTGGGGTGACGCTGCTGATCGGTTGTTGGGGCATCGCGGCGGGCTCACTCGGCGGTGCGGTGTCCTACGTCAACGACTTCCTGGTGTTGCTGGGCATCCCGGCGAACGGAGCCGCCTGGAAGATCGCACTGGCGGTCATCCTCGGTGGGCTGGCCACGCTGTTCACCATCCGCGGAATCAGGCTCTCGGCCCGGGTGTCGCTGGTGCTCGAGTTGCTCTCGGTCACCATCATCACCATCCTGCTGATCCTGGCGCTGGTGTGGGCAGGACCGGCTGCCTGGGACCCGGCCCAGTTCTCGCTCACCGACGTGCCGCTGCAGGGTGTTGCGTCCGGAATGGTGCTGGGCATCCTCGGATTCGTCGGCTTCTCCTCGGCCGACGCGCTGGGCCGCGAGGCCCGCAACCCGTACACAGCGATTCCGCGAGCCATCATCTGGAGCGCCGTCGTGGTCGGCGTGCTCTACGTGTTCGCGGCCTACACCCAGATCGCCGTCCTCAAGGAGGGACTGGCCGACAGTGCCAGTCCGCTTCAGGACATCGCGACGATGATCGGGATGCCGTCCTGGTTCACCCCGATTCTGACCTTCGGGGTCGGTGCGTCCTTCTTCGCCGTCGTTGTCGCACCACTGAACGTGGTCGGGCGCATCGTGTACGTCATGGGCAAGGAGGGCGTGGTCGCCGAACGATTCGGGCGCACGCACGAGGGGCACCTGACACCGCACCGCGTCCTGCTCATCGCCGGACCGTCGGCGATCGCACTCGACGTGGTGTTGTTGGCCGCCGGTGTGCATCCGATGGACATCGTCGTGTGGGTGGACACCTACGGGACCTACGGCTACATGGTCGCCTACGCCCTAGTTGCCATCGCCTGCGTTGCCTACACCACACGGGCCGGCATGCCGAACAAGCTGGTGTGGACTGCTGCGGTGGTCGCGGTGGTGGCGATGGCCTATACGTTCTTTGCCAACGTGTATCCGGTACCGTCGTTCCCGCTCAACGTAATTCCGTATGTGTTCCTGGCGAGTGTGGCGGTCGCGCTGGTCTGGTTCTATCGGCTCAAGCGGACCAGGCCCGAGGTGATCGCCCGGATCGGTGAGACCGAGACGGACATGCTCGATGGGGTGGGCTGACGTCCTGTGCGGCCGACCTGGCCACGGGGCAGGTCGGCAACCGCGGCGCACGATGGCGCCGGCGACTTACTTGTGCGCGGGGCGCTTCAGCAGGTACTGAAGCCAGCGAACGTCGATCAACATGTGTTTCAACGTAGGGCCGAAAATTAAGGTGGCGGGTCCGTAGCGGTAATACGTCGCTAAGAATATTTGCCAGAACGCCATTATGTTCGCCGACGTCGTCCCGTCGTTGCGGCCGCGGTCGGTGACGAAGGCCCGCTGACCCGGGCCGTTGGCGTCGCGGCGCCGGTCCGGCACGGCGGCACCGGAAATTGCCGGTGATCGGGGCATCCCGGTACGGCTGGCGCCGAACCGGTTTGGGCCGCCGTGCCGGTGGCACTACCGATCAGGTGACGAACACCGCAGCTTGGACTGCGCGAATCACCTTGGGGTGCACGGAAATTACGCAGCGGGGACGTAGCCAGCCGCGGATTGGCGCAACTGCCAGATCGAGGCCGGGCAGAGTTCCTGAGCGGACTGGCTGATCAGATACGACGCCTGGAACTCGTCGCTGGTGGCGAAGTCGGACTTGATGGTGTTCACCAGTTGTCCGTAGCTCACCCCGGAGTTGATCTGGTCGCAGAGGCCGTACCCGTAGGACAGTGCGGCGTCGGCATTGGCGAAGTTGTAGCCGGGCCGGACGGTCACGTTGACCAGATAGGCGACGGTGTCGGCATGGGCCGGCTGGGCGGTGGCCAGCGTCGCGGCGGCGCCGAGAGCGGCCAGCGTCGTGGTGAACAAGCGGGGTGCAATGGTGCGCATGGCCATGAGTCTCTCGCTGATCGTCGGCCCTGGTCAGGGCGGTGGTATCCGGGAAATATACCCCCGACATGCACTGCGGTGATCTACGATTCGGCCATGACGCGCCGGACGCACGTGGTGTCAATGGTGTTCGCAGTGGCGCTCGGCGGCTTGGCCGCGGCGGGCGTCGCGCACGCCGGACCGCTGCCGCCGTGCACCTACACCCTCTCCCCGCCCCAGGTCGGGGCGGGCGGGGTAACCGCCACCGCCGAGCTGGCGGGATGCGGGCCGGCCGGTGGCCCGTATTTGGCGGTCGCCTGTCTGCTGGGCGCCGACGGGGTCACGCACTGTGCACAGGGCCACGGCGCGGATCCCGCGGTGATCTCGGTGCCCTACCAGCCCGGAGCGACGTACACCGCGACCGGCCGGGGCTGTCCGATTTGGCTCGGGCAGAACCCTGCGCCCGATTGCCAGATTCTCGGCCCGTTCACCGCGACGCTGTAGGGAACACCGTGTCGGTCGACAAGGCCGCGTTGGTCGCGGGCGGCATCCGGCTGGCCTCGGGCGTCCACTTCCTCGCCGACCCGGTGGGTGCCAACAAACCGTGGGGCGAGCCCGACGGCCCGGGTCCGTCGGCCCGGCTGTTGCTGCGGTCGATGGGCTACCGTGACGCGCTGATCGGTCGGACTGTGGGGGGCGACCCGGCGGCGCAGCGGCGCGCCGCGGGGTCGCTCTAGCCGTCCGGCGCGTTCAACCGTGTGTTCCGGCCAGCGCCTCGCCGAAAGCGATCAGCGCGGCGCGGCCGATGTCCAGTATCGCCTCGTCGAAGTCGCTGTTATCCCGGTAGGACAGTTCCAGTACGCGGTCGGCCATCTCGACGGCGACCAGCATGTTGAGCGGGTCGACGCCGACGGGGATGAGGCCGGCGTCGACCAGCAGGTTGTGCAACCGGGCGGCCAGGTTCTGCATGCGGGCGTGGACGTGTTTGGTGACCGTGGGGGAGGTGCGCCCGCCCATCCACAGTGCGGCCGCGCTCGGATGTCTGCGGTAGTAGTCGACGTGGAGGTCCAGCTCGTTGTTGAGCAGATCGGCGATCGAGGTGATCTGCCAGGTCTGCTCCGCGGCGACGCAGCGGGCGTCGACTTCGGCGCAGTGCCGCTCCATCAGTTCGTCGAGGACGGCGTCACGGTCGGCGAAGAACCGGTACAGCGAGGGATAGGCCACCCCGGCCCGGTCGGCGATCGCGCGAGTGGTGACCGCATCGATGCCCTGTTCGTCGGCGAGGGCCGTCGCCGCGTCGAGAATGCGGGCAACGGTCTGGCGGCTGCGGGCTTGTACCGGCGCCCGTCTGGGAACCGAGGCGGGAATCGAGGCCGGCCTCGATGCGGTCGTCATGGCGTGCTCCCGGGAAAGTCTTGACAGGTGACCGCAGAACTATAACACTATTCGCGTTACAGTTCTGCTGCTCGATCCGGAGAGTGCCCGATGACCGTGAACTCGCTCAACCAGCTCCGCCCCACGCAGCCGCTGCGTGGCCACGTCGACGTCCTGATCGTCGGCGCCGGTATCTCCGGCATTGGCCTGGGCCACTACCTGGCCACCATGCAGCCCGGAAAGAGCTTCGCCATCGTCGACAGCCGCGACGCGATCGGCGGGACCTGGGACCTGTTCCGCTACCCGGGTATTCGCTCGGACTCCGATCTGCACACCTTCGGCTACGAGTTCAAGCCGTGGACGTCGGAGAACGCGATCGCCGATGCCCACGAGATCCTCGACTACCTGCACGAGGTCGTCGACACCGACGACCTCGCCCGTCGGATCTACCTGCACCACAAGGTGATTCGCGCTGACTTCGACTCCGGCGCTGCCCGGTGGACGACCACGCTGGAACGCGACGGCGAGCAGTTCGAGGTCACCAGCGACTGGTTGTTCGGTGCCACCGGCTACTACGACTACGCCGGTGGCCACCGCCCGCACTTCGAGGGGGAAGAGGACTTCGGCGGGGTGATCGTGCACCCGCAGCACTGGCCCGAGGACCTGGACTACAGGGGCAAGAAGGTCGTCGTCATCGGCAGCGGCGCCACCGCCGTCACGCTGATCCCCGCGATGGCCGACGACGTCGAGCACATCACCATGCTGCAGCGCTCACCGTCGTACGTGATGCCGTTGCCGCGCAAGGATCCGATCGCCAACGGACTGCGCAGGATCCTGCCCGACAAGCCGGCCTATGCCGCCGCGCGCCGCTTCAACATCGGCAAGCAGCGATTCATCTACAACCTGTGCCAGCATCGCCCCGCGCTCGCGCGCCGGATCATCCGCGCGATCAACGTCAAGTCGCTGCCCGAGGGCTATGACGTCGACACCCACTTCAATCCGAAGTACGACCCGTGGGATCAGCGGCTGTGCGCGGTGCCCGACGCCGATCTGTTCAAAGCGGTGTCCCGGGGCAAGGCCTCGGTGGTCACCGACCAGATCGTCCGGTTCACCCAGGACGGAATCCTGCTGGCCTCGGGCCAGCTGCTGGAAGCCGACATCATCGTCACCGCAACGGGTTTGAAGCTGCTCCCATTCGGCGGCATCACAGTCAGCGTCGATGGCGAGGTCAAAGACCCGCACCAGTCACTGGTCTACAAGAGCTTCATGCTCTCCGACATCCCCAACATGGCCTTCGCCTTCGGTTACACGAATTCATCGTGGACGCTCAAGGTCGACCTCGTCTGTGAGCACCTGTGCCGTCTGCTGGGTTACATGGACCGGCACGGCTACAACACGGTCGTGCCCGTCGTCGACAATCCGCTGATCGAGACCCGGCCGATGCTGGACTTCTCGGCCGGCTACATCCTGCGCTCGGTCGAGCAGTTCCCCCGCCAGGGCACCAGCGGTCCATGGACGGTCGAGATGGACTACAAGACCGACTTCGAGCGACTCCGCAAGGGACCAGTCGAGGACCCGGCTCTACGGTTTGGCGTCGCGGTGCCCGATGACGACCGGTCCGGGGCTGTCTCCGGGGTGGTCTCGGCATGAGCCGGACCACCTTCATCGAGGTGGACGGCAGACGTACCCGGGTCCGGACCGACGGTGATCCCGGTGGGCCGCCGGTGGTTCTGGTGCACGGAATCGGCCGCAGCATGGAGGACTGGGCGCCCCAATACGAACGGCTGGCCCAGTCGCACCGGGTGATCGCCCTCGACGTGCCCGGCTTCGGCTTCTCCGAACGACATAGGGAGCCCATCACTCTGGCCGCCCTGGCCGATGGCGTTGCGCGCACGCTTGATGTGCTCGATGAGACGCGACCGGTCCATGTGGTCGGCAACTCCCTGGGCGGGGCCATCGCCCAGCAACTGCTGGCATCGAAGCCGGAGCGGGTCGCCAGTCTGACTCTGGTCAACAGCGCGGGATTCGGCAGTGAAGTGACCCCGCTACTGCGGTTGCTCACCGTGCCGGTGGTCGGCGCACTGAGCGTGCGCCGGCCGACCCGGCTGAACGCCGTGCTGTTCGAACGTGCCATCCACGCCGACAAGGCGGTGGCGACCAAGCAGCGCATCGAGCACGCCATGCACGTCGGCGCTCAGCCCGGTGCGGGCGCGATGCTGCGGGAAACCGCGCTCGCACTCGGAACACCGCGCGGCGTCAAACCTCAGTGGCGGCGCGAGCTCGCCGAAGCGGTCGCCCGAAATCCGCGGCCGACCCTGATCGTGTGGGGCACCCACGACCGCATCCTGCCCGCCAAACACATCGGTGCGGCGATGAAGGTCTACCCCCACGCCGAAGCCCATCTGCTCAACGGGATCGGCCACATGCCGCAAATCGAATGCCCGGACAGGTTCGCCGATCTACTGTTGCCTTTCCTGGTTCGGGCAATTGGTTGACCGGTCGTAACCGCTGACACCATGTCGGGACCGACACCGCAACGGAGCGGGGGGACCTGGCATGACACCACGAGCAGCGGCCGGCATCGGACGGGTGGGTGCGCTGGCCGTCGCCCTCGGCATCGGCGTCGCCGTGGCAACGAGTTCGGCGGCGCCGGCCGCCGCGGACACCGGCTCGTCCCCGTCAGGCACCGCTTCGTCGTCGGGGTCGGCCAAGGCTGCCCGCGGCCAGTCCGCCCGCGCGGCTAAACGTCAGGTCGCATCGCGCGCCACGACCACGAGTGCGACGGTGACCGGCAGCGTGCGTGCGCAGACTTCCGTGCGCACCCGTGGCCCGCTGCGGCCGCCGAGCGCGACGACGGTGCTGACCCTGTTGGAAGGGGCCCGGCGCGAACTCCAGCGGACGTTCGTCAACAAGTACCCGACTACCAACCCGACGATCACCGACCAGACCGCCGAGGGTGTCGTGACCGGGACGCTGGGCGCCACCGACGCCGACGGCGACCGGTTGGTCTACACCGTGGTGGCATCACCCACCCTGGGACGGGTCACGATCGACCGGCACACCGGGGTCTTCACCTACACCCCGGTCGTCGACTTCGGCTCCTACGGGGGTAGCGACGCGTTCACCGTGGCGGTCAGCGACGACACCTCCTTCCACATCCACGGCCTGCCCGGGGTGCTGCAGGCCCCGGTCGACTTCGTGCGCAGCATCCCACTCGTCGGCTCCCTGCTCTCGGACTACCTGCCGCGAGGCATGACCACCGCGACGGTCACGCTGACCTTCGACGGCTCGGGCACGACGACGGCGCTGACCTTCCCGGAGGGATTCCACTGGGGTGTGTCGACAGCGGGGTTCCAGTCCGAAATGGGCGGCGGTGCAACGCTGGACGTCCACTCCGACTGGTGGCAGTGGACGCACGACCCGGTCAACCGGCTGCTGCTGGGCTGGAAGGGCGCGGTACCCGAGAACGGTCCCGGCGAATACACCCAGTACCCGGTGGACATCGGGCTGGCCCGCAGCGCCGTCGGCGCAGACACCTTCCGCATGGGTATCGAGTGGAGCCGCATCTTCCCGAATTCGACTGCCTCGGTGGATATCTCCAACGGAATCGACAACAACGTACTCAGCCAGCTCGACGCCCTGGCCAACCAGGACGCGGTGGCCCACTACCAGGACGAGCTGACCGCCATGAACGCCGCCGGGCTGGCACCGATGGTGACCATCAATCACTTCACGCTGCCACTGTGGATCCACAACCCCGCCAAGGCCCGCCTCCAGGAGATCTTCGGTCTGACGCCGAGCAGCGGCGGCGGCTGGGTCTCCGACTCCACGGTGACCGAGTTCGAGAAGTACTCCGCCTATCTGGCATGGAAATTCGGCCCCGAGGTCGACACCTGGGTGGTGCTCAACGAGCCGGTCAACTCCATGCTGACCTCGTACTACGCCATCCCGTTCGCCACCAACTTCCCACCGGCCCTGCAGCGCCCGGACCTCGTCGCCAAGGGCCTGCGCAACCAGGCCGCCGCCTACTCGGCGTCCTACGACCTCATCCACCAGATCGACCCCGGCGCCGATGTCGGCTTCGCGCTGAACATGTACTCCTGGCGTGGCGGAGACCCGACCAACCCTGCCGATCAGAAGGCCGCCGCCGCGTTCAGCGACTTCTACAACCGGTGGTTCCCGGACGCGGTCATTCGCGGTGAGATCGACGCCAACTTCGACGGCGTGATCACCCCCGACGAAATTCACCCCGAACTGGTCGGAAAGGCGGACTTCTTCGGGGTCAACTACTACAGCCAGGGCATCGTCGCCGGCTACCGAGGCGTCCTGGGCTCCTCGGCGCTGCCGGTCGTCCAGGGCTATCCCGAGTTCTCGCCGCTGCTCAACGTGGTCGCCGGGGGATGCCCTGCCACCGAATGCAGCGACACCGCGCAGATCATCAACCCCGCCGGCTTGCGCGAGGTGCTCGACATCGCCGACTCCTACGGAATTCCGTTGTGGGTCACCGAGAACGGCCTGGCCGACGCCGACGACAGCCAGCGTTCCTCCTATGTGGTGCGCCACCTTGCGGTGATCAACAAGGCGATTGCCGACGGCATGGACATCCGCGGCTACACCGCATGGTCACTGACCGACAACCTGGAATGGGTGCTGGGCTACGACCCGAAATACGGGCTCTACTCCTACGATCCGGTCACCCTGGAGCGCACCCCGCGGCCCAGCGTCAGCCTCATCCATGATCTGTTCACCGGCAACGCGATCCCTGCCGACATCTTTCGGACGTTCGTCAAGGATCCGCGCGTCTGAGGTCAGGTGGTACTGATCAGCCGAGCAACCGCGCGCATCGCCCGCCGGCTCACGGCATGCCGTATCCGATCCGGTAGTGCCGGCGGCGCCACGGGAGTCGTCGGGCCCAGCCGGGGGAACAGCCGCAGCGCATTGTCCCGGTCGACAGCCGCCCGCGTGGCGGGGTCCAGCCCGGGGTAGTTCTCCAGGCCCGCGGCGAACAGCTTGCCTGCCGCGAGCGGGGCGAACGGGAAGTCGGAGCCGAACGTGACGTGACCCGGCTTGGCGAACGCCAGAAGAGTCGGCAACGCGGCCGCACTGGACGACAGGGCGGTGTCGAAGTGGAAACTTGCGAAGTCGTCGAGGCTGTCGGCGGGGCTGGCGCCGGTATCACCCATGATCGACACCGCCATCCGGTGCGAGGCATAGGGAACGAAACCGCCGCCGTGACTGAGGATGAACGTGATGTTCGGATATCGGCGACGAATACCGTTGCGCACCAGCAGGTAAGCCGCTCGCGTGGTGTCGAGCAGGAAGTCGGTGGCGAACGGCGGGATGCCCGGCACAGTGGGGCCGGGCAGGTCGGCCGGATGGATGAATACCACTGCCGACCGCTCATCCAGTGCGGCGAACAACTCGTCCTGCCCGTCCTGGCCGAGATACACACCGGCGCTGTTGGCCAGCAGGATGACTCCGTCAGCTCTTAGTTCGTCCAGCGAGCGCACCACTTCGGTGACGGACGCTCGGAGGTGCGGCATGGGCGCGGTGGCGAAGAACCCGAATCTGTCGGGATGAGCGGCGACGATCGACGCCAGGTAGTCGTTGACATCGCGCGCCAGCGCCGATGCGTCGGTGGCTCCGGTCAGAACCGTCGTTCCGGGAGCCGACACCGACAGGATCGCGGTGGATACGTCCAGCTCGGCCATCGCCGTCAGTGCCAACTCGGGGCTCCAGTCCGGCAGCGCCCGTCCGCCCGCCTCGTCGACACCGGCTTTCCGCAACGTGGCGCGGTAGTCGGGCGGGATAGCGTGAGCGTGAGTGTCGATGCGGGACATGTCGGAATCCTTCGAACGTCGGCGATACAAGCCGCACGGATGTGGCTGGCGCAGGATGGGGGCGGTCACAGGTCCATGCGGTCGATCTGCCAATCGGTGTCCTGGAATTGTGGCATCTCCCGGCCGTCGTCCACGCCGATCTCGGATGCGATGACGGCTCCGAGTTTGGCGCTGGCAGCGTCGCTGTCATTGGTCGCCAGGCCGCTGTCGGTGAACAGCACACTGTCCCGAACGGTGTGTACGCCGGCTTTGGTCGGGTCGGAAAGCGCACCGCTGAAGTCCCTGCCGGGCAGCCGCCGCCCCGCCAGTTCGTCGGCGGGCGGCCAGCGCGAGAAGTCCGCGCGGTGAGGGACCGCGTGTCCCGTGTTGGGCCGGCTCACTCGCCATCGTTGTTTCCTCACTTCTTCAGTTGCGAATTTGATGGATTGTGGCGGTTAGTCGTCGGCGATGCCGGCGCCGGCCAGTGCCGGCACGGGGTCCTCGTGCCGCAGGACCGATTGTGCCCCGGTCTTGAACCGCTCGAGACTATCGACGATCGTCTGTCCTTCCGGGGTGTGCCCCCAGATGCTGATGCCCTGGTGCGTCGTGGGCTCCCAGGTTCTCTCATCGACCACGATCGGATTCCAGCCCAGTTCCCACTCGAACCCGGACGGGGTCGCGGCGTAGAACGACAGCTCTTTGTCGTTGGTGTGCTGGCCGACCGACAGTGCCATCTCGAAACCCAGCGACTTGACCCGCTGATAGGCGGCGGTCATGTCGCCGAGCTCGGCGACCTGAACGTTGCAGTGCTGAATCCTGGTTCGAATAGGGTTGAGCGGCAATCGGTTGACCGCGGCGATGGCGACGGAGTGGTGGCGTTCGTTGACGCGCAGGAAGCGGATCTTGAACTTCAGCCCGCTGATCGTTTCGTCGATGTAGTCCGACAGCCGGGCATCGAACACCGTGCTGTAGTAGCCGCGCATCTGGTGCGGCTTCTTGGTCGCGATGGCGACGTGGCCCATACCGTCGGCGCCGGTGACGAACCCGCCCGCAGCGCCCAGCCGCAGCGGCTCGGAGCCCCGGCGGGGGTTGACGTAGATCTCCTGGCTCAGTCCATTGGGCCCGGGGAAGCGGACGAATCTTTCCACACCACGCGACTGCGACTCTTCCGGCGATCCCGCGACGACCGGAACGCCATGGCTACGGATACGTGCCTCGATGACGTCGAAAGTGGTGTGGTCGTCAAGTTCCCAGCCCAACGCCGTAACGTCCTCGGCCGGGCCGCGCTTGAGCAGGAAACGGCAGGCGTTGTCGTCGAGGCGGAATCGCAGCACATCGCGCAGCGTCTCGTCGAGATGCATCCCGATGGCATCGCGCCCGAACCGCCGCCAGTCGTCGAACTTCAGTGTCTCGATGACCAGATAGCCGAGATGGACCTTACCGAACACGTCGGTCATGAGATCGCCATGCGTGATGCGGGGGAGAGGAATTCGGCGACCATCTCGTTGAACAACTCGGCCCGCTCCCACTGCATCCAGTGACCGGTATGAGAGGTCATCACAAGTTCGGCGTTGGGCATGAGGTTCACCAGCAGCGGGCCGCCAGACGGCCGGTTCACCTTGTCATCGCGGCCCCACAGGACCAGCGTGGGATTGGGCAGGTGCCGCAGGCGCCGGTCGCGGGTCAGGTCCATCCGCCACAGGGTGCGCAGCCCCGAGGGACGTTGCAGCGGTGGGTTGGTCACCACTTCGGGGTCGAGCGAGGCCTGGTAGCGCAGGTCGATCAACTCGTCGGGCACTGCCGCGCCGTCGTAGACCAGGTAGGTGCGGATGAACGTCGCCAACTTCTCCCGGCTCGGTCCGTCACCGCCGTAGTAGGACAGCAGGCTCTTCAACCCGTCGGTCGGCAGGCCCCGGGTGGTTCCGATTCCGCCCGGTCCCATCAGGACGAGCTTGCCGACCCGGTGCGGAGTGTCCAACGCCAGACGCAGCGCGGCTGCCCCGCCATAGGAGTTGCCGACGAGATGTGCATTGTCAATGCTCAATTCGTCGAGCAGACCCCGGATCGCGTCGGCCAGGTAGCCGAATGGATCGCTGTGCTCGACATGCTTGGCCGATCGTCCGTAGCCGGGCATGTCGGGGACGATGACGCGGTGGGTCTGGGCCAGGGCGTCGATGTTGCGCCCGTAGTTCGACACCCCGGATGCCCCCGGACCACCGCCGTGCAACATGACGACCGCTGGGCCGGAACCCTTTTCAGCGACGAAGATGGGCTTGCCGCCGACGGTGACGACATGTTCGGTCAGTTCGGTGGTGGTCATGCGTGATCCTTGACTCGGTTGGCAGGCGCGGTGAATCCGGCCGGGGGTGCTGGCAGCGGTTGGTTGTCCCCGGCGCCGGCGTAGACGAATCCGTCTGGGCGTAGCGCGATGACCGATGTCCTCTTGTCCGCCAGCCAGCGCGTCAGTGTGCCGTCACAGTCGACGATCCGGCCGGCGCCGGGAGCGCTGCCGGGCGCAGCGATGGCGATGACCGGCACTCCGGCCGAACGCCACGCCTGCGAAGCCCT
Source organism: Mycolicibacterium sp. CBM1 (assembly GCF_054073305.1). NCBI lineage: Bacteria > Bacillati > Actinomycetota > Actinomycetes > Mycobacteriales > Mycobacteriaceae > Mycobacterium > Mycolicibacterium sp. CBM1. Next base: position 39,564 of record NZ_JBSXPP010000019.1, read on the forward strand.
GTCGGCGCCGGTGTGCAACACCGCCCACGTGCCGCCGACGACATCGTCGAACCGCACCCGGTGGCCGTCCTCGTCGATGACCCACGGCTGCGGGATCAGCCACCCGGCCGCGGGGTTTCCGTGCACCAGTAGTCCCGATCGGTACCGGGCGGGCGGTAGCCACCGATGGTTGCGCAGCCATGCGCTGAAGCCCGGCAGTTTGTTGGCAGCACGGAAGAAGTGCCGACGCACCCTGGCGCGCAGGGGATTGCGATCGACGATGATGCTGCCGACCTTCACGGCTCGGTCCGTGACCTCCTTGACGTGTGGAAGCCGCTCGGCCTGATAGGTGTCCAAAACCGACTCGGGGAGCGATCCCGACATGACGGCCTGCAGCTTCCAGCACAGGTTGGCGACGTCACGTACTCCGGCGCACATGCCCTGGCCGATCCATGGCGGCATCGCGTGTGCCGCGTCACCGGCCAGAAAGACCCGGCCGACCCGCCAGCGTTCGGCGAACCGGACATGGTGGCTGTAGCAGGCGAACCCGATGATGCTGACGTCGTCCTTCGTGATGCCCTGATCGCTGAGGACTTTCCAGATGGCCTCGTCGGTGAGCAGATCCTTGTCGTCTTCCTCGTCGCGCATCGGGAACTCCCAACGATGGTGGCCCAGCGGGGTCGGGCAGTCGACCGTCGGCCGGGCGGGGTTGCAGTGGAAGCGCAGCCGATCATGACCGGGCCATTCCTTGATGACCTTGGTGTCGATGACGATCCAGCGTTCCGAGAAGGTGCGGCCGCTGAACCCGATACCGAGTTGTCCGCGAATCGTGCTAGAGCCGCCGTCTGCGGCGAGCACGTAGGTGGCGCGAATCCGTTTGAACTCGTCGTTGGTCAGGTTGGCGAGCATCAGTTCGACGCAGTCGGGATGCTGGATCAGTCGCAGGCATTCGTGCTCGAGCAGGATCGACACGTTCGCAAAGCGGTCGACACCTTCGCGCAGCACCCTGTCCACGGCCGGCTGATAGATGAACTGCTGTGGCGGGTGTCCGTTACCCCGGTCGATCGGAAGTAACCGGATGATGGAGACACCGTCGGGGCCGACGAAGTTGGCGCCGGCCCCGGGCTGCATGTCGGCGTTGAGCCGGTCGGCCAGTCCCACCTGCTGCCAGATCCGCAGGACCTCTTCGTCGGTGGAGATGGCGCGAGCCCGGAAGTAGATGTCCGGGTCGCGCTCGATGACCACGACCCGCAGGCCCATCTGCCCGAGGAGGTTGGCGGCGGTGGCGCCCACCGGGCCGTATCCGACGATCGCGACGTCGTAGGCGTCATGGGTTGAGCTCATGGCTTCTCGCATTCGTCCTCCGGTCCTCGTCGACCGGGACTTGTTATGTAGTGATCGCTACGGTAGTGTAGTGATCACTACAGAGTCAAGGGGTGGGGTGACATGGCCGACAACGACCAACCCAAGCGCCGGCAGCGGCGGGCGGATGGCGAACAGTCCCGCAACCGCATTCTCGACGCGGCCACCGAGATCGCCGCGGAGCGCGGCTACGAGGGCACCAGCATCGGTGCGGTGAGTGCCAAATGCGGGCTGCCGGCCAGCTCTATCTACTGGCACTTCAAGGACAAGGACGACCTGATCGCGGCGGTGATCGAGCGCAGTTTCACCCACTGGCTCAGTGTGTGGCAGCTACCCGACGACCTGGTGGGGCGTGACCGACTCATGGAGATCGCCGTGGGCAGCGCCAAGTCCTTCATGGACTCGCCGGATTTCCTGCGCCTCGGGCTGATGCTGGCGCTGGAGCACCGGCCGGTAGAGCCCCGTGCCCGGGCAATGTTCGTGCAGGTTCGCAAGCAGGCGCTCGACGCGCTCGTCGACAGCATTCCCGACATCGTGCCCGGCCTGACCGGCGACCAAGTTCGCCAGCTGGCGACCTACGCCATCGCAGGCGCGGACGGACTGTTCATCGCCAAGGAGATCGGCGGCGACAGCATCGACCTGCTGGCCCTCTTCGCCGTCCACGGCCAGGCGCTGTACGACACCGCGCTGCGGATGGTCCAGGAGAACAAGAGCTGATGACGTGCGCAGCAGGCTCTGGGTCAGCCGAGCGCCGGGGCCAGCAGCGCGGGTAGCTGGTCGGCCACCAGCGGCAGGGACAGCGGTGAGGTGAACGCGATCGCGCCGGCCAATTCCTTGGTGGTGAAGACGTTTCGGCGCCCGAATGTGGCGATAGCGGGAAGCGCTTGCAGCGCAGCCACTTCGGCGTCGCTTTAGGTCCGCCACAGCAAGGCGTCGACGTCGCGCAGCGCCGCCCCGAGCTGGCCCAGGGGGATGTAGGCGCGGTCGTCGTCAGGACGGCGAAAGGCGTCGATCGAATCGGCGACGGTAAACCCCATCTGGGTGAGCCATTCGGTCTTCCAGCCCCGGAGGGTGGCGATCACCGTGTCGGTTCGGTACATCGAACCCTGCAGTGAGACCACGGATGGCCGGAAGCTCAATCAGCCGGCGGCAGAACGGAATACCGCGGCTTTAAGTTGCGTGAGCGGCAATTGACGCCGACGGGCTCGCTCGATCAGTCGACGGGCACGTCGAGCACCGGCCGCTGGACACCGGCGCCGGGTCCGTCGAAGTGCCACCACTCCCCGGAGTAGACGGCCAGACCGCCACCGGCCATCGCAGTGCGCAACCGGGCCCGGTTGGCCTGCGCCTCGGCGCTGACCCCGTCGGTGGCGTAGGCCTGGGCCCGTGCGGAGAAGTCGTCGAAGCCGGTGCCCATGTCGACCAGCCGGCCGTTCTCGGCGAGGGTGACGTCGACCGAGCGGCCTGCCTCATGACTGCGGGCGTATGGGCCCGGCTTGGCCACCCAGGCGGGGTTGGGCACCGCCTCGAACATCCTGACCTGGACATCGTGGGGCCGGTAGCAGTCCCAGAACACCAGGACGTCACCCGCGGCGCGAAGTGTCGCGGCAGCCTGGGCCAGGCCCGGCGCCATCGACTCGTGCACCAGGCAGCGGGCATCGGCGGGATACAGCGGCACGCCGACGAAATTGTCCGCGGTGGCGTACCGCAGGTCGATGATCGCGTCGGGAACCACGCTGCGTACGTCGACGAAACCGGCCGCGGCCGCCTGCGGGCTGACCGGCGGTACGGCGTCGTTTGGTGCCGCGCCGGCGACCGGGGCCGCGATCAGCGCGAGGAGGGAAGTCGCGGCCAGCAGTCGGGACAGCGGGGCCATTCCTGCATTGTCCCGGCTGAGCAGCAGGGTGGCCCGCGACGGAGCGAACCGATCCTGCATACGGGGCAGAGGGAACCCCCGCCACCCGGACTCTTCGATCGCATGGGCCAGGCCGAAGAACCACACCAATGGCCTGGCGCGCAGCTTGTCCAGCATCACGGCAGCATAGAGGTGGCCGCGACGTTCAGTGGGTCTGCCGCTCGGGCGGGTTGGTGACGCGCATATTCGCCGTCAGAAGCAGGTTGTCGAAAGCCGACCGTGGCGGGCCGGATTCAGACTGGGCGAGGCCGACGAAGTCGTCGATGAGCTGTCCGGCCAGCAGCCGCAGCTTGATGTTGGCCTCCTGGGAGCGCCAGCGCAGCAGGTCGAACGCCGCGTCGGCGTCGATTCCGTAGATCACCATCAACATGCCTTTGGCCTGTTCGATAGCCGCCCGGCTCGCGGCGATCTCGGCGATCACCGCGCTCAACCGTTTCTCCTGCTGGTCTTCGGCCGGAGTGACGTCGATGTAGAAGCCGTGTGTGCCGATGACCTCGCCCGCGCCGTCCCGCAGCGTGTCGGCCACGACGAGCACGTGATGGATCCGGCCGGCCGTGTCGACGATCCGGTGCCGGGTGCTGAAGGCCTGGTGACGCCGCCGGACCTGGCGCAGCGTCGTCGCGACCAGTTCGTAGTCGTCGGGGTGCTTGTGGGACAGGACCAGCTCGGTTGTGGGGGTGACCGTTCCGGGCTGGTATCCGTGCATCACCTCGACCTGCGGGGACCATTCCCAGCGGTCGTCGTCGAAATAGAAGCGAAACCATCCGACCTGGTCGGAACGCGAGTCTGCCGCATCGGTGGTGGGGGTTTCGCCATCGGCATCCGCTGATGCCGGGTCTTGCTCAGGAACCATGGACGCCTCTCGCCCGCACAACTCGCTGCCGTCATTCCGAAACAACCGCCGCATGTGCGGAGACGCCGAAGAGCACTACGAAGGCAGAACCCGTCGCGATCCCAAGGTTCTGCGGGCAACAGATTTCTACACCGTGAGAAGCCGGGTTTCAACCCATTTGCCGGTGCACCCACCGCAGTCGCGATCGCCCTGGGGCTGGGGTGGCTCGAGTGACGGATGTAACAAACGAGGCCGGCGTGCGGACAACACCGGTGTAGGGCGTCTCCGCCAGACCGCGAACGCCGACTCACCCCTACCTGCGGAGGACACGACGGTGAAGATCACGACGAAGACATCCGCTCGGGCCGGCACCGTGATGGCCCGCTGCTGCCTGGGACTCGGCGGGCTGGGTATCGCGGCGGCATTACTGGGCGCCCCGGTGGCGCTCGCCGACCCGGTTGCCCCGGTGGATCCGGTGGCGCCGACCGCGGTGCCTGCGGACGGCAGCATGCAGATGACCGCTGCGGACCCGTCCGCCCCGCCGGCGGCGGTACCGCACCTATCGAGTCCGGAGAACCTGCCGCCCGGCACCACCGACACGCCGCCTCAGGGCCGGCTGAATTATCTGCGCGATCTGCTGCACGCCATCCGCACCCAGGATGTCTCCGGCAGCGACGCGTTGCTGCTGCTGGCGCAGCGCCCACTCGATACCAACGTCCCGCCGGCGGGGATGCCAACCGGTCCCACCGGACCGGTTGGTTCCTCGGCCCCCACAGCCCTCGCGCCGCCGGTCGGCGATGCGGCGGCGATCGTCGCCGCGGACCCCGCCACTTCGTGACTCAGTGCCGGCTGACCGCCTCCAGCGCGGCATCCAGATCCGGCTGGTAGCGCCCGTCGGCTTCGATGTCGTTCCACCACTGCGTGCGCTCGACGGTGCGGTGGACGCGTTCGGGCAGGGCGGCAGCCGGACTCCGCTCCCGGAGAGTTCAAGGTCGAGGTCGACCAGGATGTGCAATACCGTCGACTCCAGGACGGTCTGTCGCACCATGTCCAGCACCACCGCTGACGGCCTGTCGGCGGCACCGAGCACGCAGCCGCACCTGACGTCGAGCAGCGTCATCCCTGGCTGAAGTCCCAGTTTCCCCAGCGCCAGATCGATCTTGGCCAGCTGCGACTGTTCCGGCGTCATGTGGTCGCGCTCGAACTAGTCGCAACTGTCGGTCTGCGATGGATCGGGGAACAGCCGGAAGAAGTCGTCGGACAGGTCGTAGTGAGCTTGCCCATCCGCGAAGTGCGGGCTCAGATGTCCGTCAGTCGGGTTGTTGCCTATAGGTGAGCCGATCACGTATGGCCGCTGACGCCCACCAGAACTTCGTTGCGGCGCAGGAAGGGCAACGTCCACGGCGGGTCGTAGAACCAGGCCAGCGGCTCACCGACGGCGCCGATGCCGTGCCGGTCCAGGGTCTCGAGCAGCTGGCGGGTGCGTGCGGCGACGGCATCAGGGCCGATGGTTCCGTTGAAGCGCAGCACCGCCACGGTCTCCGGTGGCACCGTGACCAGCCGTACCTGGGAGTCGTCCGGGCTGGGGAGAGTGTCCAGGGTGTACTTCGACGGCATGAAGAACCGGATGACCCATTCCCCGCCGGCAGCGCGCTGCGTGGCCACCGGCGCAGTCATCGCGATCTTCTCGCTCTGCTTCTGGGCCACCGGAGCGGTCATCGCGATCTTGTCCTTGGCGGAATTGCCGCCGAAGATGTAGCGCGCCAACCGCCGGAATCCGTGGCTGCGCGCCGATTCCTCGTCGGAGGAGACGGTGGTCTCCGCGGCGATTCGCGCACCGTAGCGGCGGATCTGGACACCGTCGAATTCGCGTTCGACGGTGAAGGAGGGCTCTTCGGTACCCGCGCGGATTCCGACAATGCTGCCGCCGGCCTCCGCGACCTGGGTCACCGCGCTCACAATCCTGTTCAGCATGACTCCAGTGAAGTCGCCGCGGTCGGCGATGTCAGGCCGCGGCCGGTGACGACTTTCTGACGACCGCCGATCGGGGACGTGGCCGCGCTGTATATCGTCCACGCCATGACGCGGGTGTCGGTGATCACAGGTGGCGCGGGTGGCATGGGGTTGGCCACGGCAAAAATTGTGGGGCGCGACCACGCGGTGGTGCTCGCTGACGTGCGGGCCGACCGGCTCGCGGCAGTTGCGACCACGCTGGCCGAGGCGGGCATCATCGCCACGGTCGTCGATTGCGATGTGACTGACGCCGACGCGGTGGTACAGCTCTTCGCCACCGCGGCCGCGCTGGGCCCGATCGTCTCCGTCATCCACACCGCCGGGGTGAGCCCCAGCATGGGCAGCGCCGAACATGTCATGACGACCAATGCCGTAGGCACACTGCGCGTCAACGAGGCGTTCTTCGCCTCGGCGGGCGAGGGCGCGGCGATCGTGAACGTGGCGTCGATGGCGTCGCACATGCTGCCCGAGGAGCTGGTTCCGACCGACAGCTTCGACCTGGCATTCAGCGACGAGCAACGGTTTCTCGCCGAGCTGCTCGCGGCCTGCGACATCGCCGGTGAGGAGATGCGCTCCGGGCTGGCCTATGGCGTGAGCAAGACATTCGTCCGGTGGTACAGCAGCTCTCAGGCCGAGCGGTTCAACGGCCGCGGGTTGCGCATCGTCTCGGTGTCGCCCGGGTCGGTGGACACCGAGATGGGATTGCTCGAGGCGGATGCCGGTGCGGGCGCCATGGTCGCCAACGCCGCCGTGCCCCGGTGGGGCACGGCCGAGGAGATGGCCGAGCTGTTCGCCTTCTGCGCCGGCGAACGTGCCGGTTACCTGACCGGAACCGACATCCTCAACGACGGCGGCGTGATCGCCTCGATGCGGGAGCGGGCCCGGCTGGCCGCCCGAAACGCTTAGGGGCGAACCAGTTTCGCATACCGGGTGCGGTGGAAGTCGGTGGAACCGAACTCGTACTGCACCGCGGTGAGCCGTTTGAAGTAGTGGCCGATCGCCAGTTCCTCGGTCATCCCCATGCCGCCGTGGAGCTGGACGGCGTTCTGGCCGACGAATCGGGCGGCCCGCCCGACCGTCGCCTTGGCGGCGGAGACGGCTCGCGCCCGCACGTGCGGCTCGGCCGGTAGGTTCAGCACGGCCAGATACACCGCCGAGACCGCCTGTTCCAGCTCCATGTACATGTCCACCATCCGGTGCTGCAGCACCTGGAAGGTACCGATCGGCTGACCGAACTGCTGACGCTGCTTGCAGTAATCGACGGTGTCGGCCAGCACCTTGCGCATCGCTCCGACCGCCTCGGCGCACACCGCGGCGGCGCCTTCGTCGCGCGCTTGGGCCAACGATGCGGTCGCGTCGTCGTCCAGCAGTGCGTCAGCGGAGAGTCGCAGACCGTCGAACGTCAGGTCGGCGGCGCGCCGGTCGTCGATGGTCCGGTAGCTGTGCACCCGCACTCCCGGCGGTGGCGCGGCCGCGTCGAACTCGGTCCAGAACAACGAGATTGCGTCGCCGCCGTCCTGCTCAGCGCGGACCGCGATGAGCAGATGCGTGGCCAGTGGTGCAGCGATGACGACGGCCGTGGTGCCGTTGATGATCCAGCCTGCGCCGTCGCGGGCGGCTGTCACCGACACCACGCCGTCGGAACCGGGGGCTGCCACGGCGACGACGGCGCTGCCCTCGACGATGCGCTCCAGCAGCGCTGTGGCCTGTGGCGTGCCCGCCCGGTGCAGCAGACCCGCCGCCAGTACCACCGTCTCGACGAAGGGCTCGACCACGAGGGCTCTGCCGAGTTCCTCGGCGATGACCATGAGTTCGACGGGGCCGCCACCGATTCCGCCCACCGATTCGGGCAGGGCGGCACCCAGGATGCCGAGTTCCTCGGCGAAGCTCCGCCAGATTTCGGGCCGCCAACCGGCGCCGAGCTTGGCCGCGGCGCGGCTTTGGTGCAGGTCGTACCGGGCGGCCAGGAAGCGGCCCAGCCCGTCGCGCAGCAGCTGTTGTTCCTTGCTCAGATTGAAGTCCATTACAGTCCCAGGGTCGCCTTGGCCAGGATGTTGCGCTGAATCTCGTTGCTGCCGGCGTAGATCGAGCCGGCCCGGTCGTTGAAGTAGCGCAGCGGTGCCACCGCCTGCCACGGCTGCCCGCTGACGTAACCGTCAGCCGGCGGCTCGAAGTCGGCGATCGGACCGCCGGGCCTGGTGGCGTGCGGCTGGTACGCGCGCCGGTGCGGACCGGCCGCCTCCATCGCCAGTTCGGTGATCGCCTGTGACAGTTCGGTGGAAAGAACTTTCAGCATGGACGACGCCGCGCCCGGGTGGCCGCCTTCGGCAACTGTTGTCAGAACCCGGAATTCGAGGATCTCCAGGACCTCGGCGCGGATCCCGACGTCGGCCAGTTTGTCGGCGAAGGCCGGGTCGTCGATCAGCCGGCCTCCGCCGGGCGCGGGCTGCTCGGTGGCCGCCTCGGCGATCGCGCGGGTCATCGCCTGCAGCCCCGGCGCCGTCGCGCCGCCGCCGCGTTCGAACTCCAGCAGGTACTTGGCCACGGTCCAGCCGTCGTCGATCTGACCGATCACATTCGACTTGGGCACCCGGACCGCGTCGAAGAAGATCTGGTTCTGTACCTGCTCGCCGGAGGTCATCACCAGCGGCCGGACCTCGATGCCCGGTGCGCTCATGTCGATCAGTACGAACGTGATGCCTTGTTGTTTCTTCGCCGAGCGCGAGGTGCGGACCAGCGCGAAGATCCAGTCGGCCTCGCCGGCGTGGGTGGTCCAGATCTTGCTGCCCGTGCAGATCAGGTCGTCTCCGTCGTCGACGGCCGACATCGACAGCGAGGCCAGGTCCGAGCCGGATTCGGGCTCGGAGTAGCCCTGGCAGAAGAACAGCTCACCGGTGAGGATGCGGGGCAGGAAGTAGTCCTTCTGCTCGGCCGTGCCGTAGGCGATGATGGCGTGCGCGACCATCGAGATACCCATCGGTGACAGCGCGGGGGCCCCGGCCAGCGTCGATTCCCGGCTGAAGATGTAGTGCTGGGTCAGGGTCCAGTCGCAGCCGCCGTATTCGACCGGCCATGCCGGGGCGGCCCAGCCCCGTTCGTGCAGGATCGCCTGCCACGCCATGCTCGCCTCGTGCTCGGCATACACGCTCGTCATCAGCCGGCCCGCCTGCCTCAGATCCGCGGTGAGCTTCTCATCGAGGAATGCCCGCACCTCGTCTCGGAACTGTTGATCCTGCGGCGACCACGACAGGTCCATCGGGCGTCCCCTCATCTGCCTACGGCTGTTGTCTGATCTGAACGGTAACCCGTCAGAGAAGGCCCGCCCGCGTAGGGTTGCGGTCGTGGACGTGTTGCTCGGCATCGACATGGGAACCGGGAGCACCAAGGGGGTTCTCGTCGACTCCGCAGGCGCCGTGCTGGCCGCCGAGACCATTGCCCATTCGATACATCTGCCGCGGCCCGGCTGGGCGGAGGTCGACGCCGAGACGATGTGGTGGGCCGAGGTGTGCCAGATCTCCACCGCGCTGATGGCCAAAGTGCCCCGCGGCGGCCGACTGGCCGCGATGTGCGTCAGCGGTGTGGGCCCCTGTCTGGTGCTGTGCGACGCCGCGCTACGACCGCTGCGGCCGGCCATCCTCTACGGTGTCGACACCCGTGCCAGCGCGGAAATCGTCTCCCTCACCGAGGAATTCGGGCAGGACGCCATTATGGAGCGGGCTGGGACGCTGCTGACGAGCCAGGCCGTCGGCCCGAAGATCGAATGGGTGCGGCGCCACGAGCCCGACGTCTTCGCCGCGGCGCGCGGCTGGTACGGCTCCAACTCCTACATCGCCGCCAAGCTCACCGGCGAGTATGTGCTCGACCACCACACCGCCAGCCAGTGCGATCCGCTCTATGCCACTCGCGAGTTCGGCTGGAACGAAGACTGGGCGGCCCGCATCTGCGGGGACCTCCCGTTGCCCAGGCTGGTGTGGCCCGCCGACGTGGTCGGTCGGGTGCACGCCGAAGCCGCGGCGGCCACCGGCGTTCCGGTCGGCACCGCGGTGGTGGCCGGTACGGTCGACGCCTACTCCGAGGCGTTTTCGGTGGGGGTGCGCCACCCCGGTGACCAGATGCTGATGTATGGCTCGACGATGTTCCTGGTTCAGGTCATCGACGACTACCACAGCGACCCCGCGCTGTGGACGACAGCCGGTATCGAACGCGGGACCCTGGCGCTGGCGGCCGGCACGTCGACGGCGGGCAGCCTGATGAGCTGGTTGCAGACCATCACCGGCGGTGCGCCTTTCGACACATTGATGGCCGAGGCCGAGGTCGTGCCGCCGGGGAGCGAAGGTTTGCAGGTGTTGCCGTATCTGGCCGGCGAGCGCACGCCGGTGTTCGACCCTCAGGCGCGTGGTGTGCTGGCCGGCTTGACCTTGCGCCACGGCCGCGGACACCTTTTTCGCGCTGCCTACGAAGGGATTTCGTTTGGCATCCGGCAGATCCTGGAACGCTTCGACGACGCGCACTGCGCCACCCGCACCGTCGCCGTCGGCGGTGGGCTGCAAAGCCCGATCTGGGCGCAGACGCTCAGTGACGTGACAGGGCGTCCGCAGCTTGTCCCCGAACAGGCGATCGGCGCCAGCTACGGGGACGCGCTGCTGGCCGCAATCGGGGTCGGGCTCGTCGCGCCGGACACCGACTGGGCCCGCATCACCCGCGAGATCCAGCCCGACCCCGCCAATGTGGCCCTCTACAACGAGCTCTACGCCACCTGGCGAGAGCTGTATCCGAGCACCCGCGAGGTGGTGCACCGGCTTGCCGCGGCGGAGGGGCCCGCTCAGCCCATCGTGTAGCCGCCGTCGACGGGGATGTCGGCACCGGAGATCATCGCGGAGGCATCCGAGGCCAGCCACAGCACAGCCTCGGACACCTCACGTGGAACAGCGAAGCGACCCAAGGGAATCCGGGCCAGTATCGGTGCCGCTTTGGCCTGATCGCCCCACACCCGCTGACCCATCTCGGTGAGCACCACCGTCGGGCAGACCGAGTTGGCCCGGATGCCGTGCGCACCGAGCTCGCGCGCGAGCACCTTGGTGGCCATCACCAGCCCGGCCTTGGACGCGCAGTAGGCGTAGTGCTCCGGCAGTGGAGCCAGTGCCGCAGCGGAGGCGACGGTGATGATCGAGCCCGCGATCTGCCTGCGCACCATGTCGGCGCCGATCGCCGCGGCCAGCAGTGCCGGTGCGCGCAGGTTCACCGCGATGGTCTGGTCGAAATGCTGCGGGTCGGTATCGGCCACGGCTTCGGGGTAGGAGATCCCGGCGTTGTTGACCAGGATGTCCAGCCCGCCGAAGGCCGCGGTCGCCCGCTCGGCCAACTCGGCGGGGCCCTGCGGGTCCGCTAGATCGACCGGTGCGACGTCGACGTTGACGCCGAACTCGGCCGCCAATGTCGTTCGTGCGGACTCTAACTCGGAGTGATCCCGGCCGGAAAGGACCAGGGTCGCACCCGCGGCGGCGAAGGTTGCGGCGATGTCGGCGCCGATACCCTTGGTGGCGCCGGTGATCAGTGCGCGTCTGCCGTCCAGGCGCAGGGTGGCGGTCTGTTCGGGTTGAGTGCTCGCGGTCACGGAACTTCCTCGGTTGGTTTCTGCAGACTGGGGCAATCGAGAAGCGCGGCCGCAGTGGCGGGGTCGGTGACGAGCTGGTTGAAATAGCCGCCGCGCGCGCCGCCGATGATGGATTCGAGCTTGTCAGTACCGACGGCTACCGCAATGGTGACCGGAATGTGGCGCAGCGCTTCGAGTTCCACGGCGATGAGCCGGTCGCTGCCATCGAAGGCAACCGGCGCACCGGTGCGATCGTAGAACCGCGAACACACGTCACCGACCGCGGCGCGCAGTGAATCGGAGCCGGTCGGCACGAATTGCGGTATGTCCGAACGCATCAGGGGCGGGGCGCCGATTCCCATCAGCGCGCACCGCGCACGAGGCCACAGGTGCAGCACTCGCTGGATGCTCGGATCGCGCAGCAGCGAGGGGTACAGGTCCGGACCGGGCAACGCCGGGGCGAACAGGTAGCTGGCCCGCCCGGTGATCCGGTTGGCGACCAGGCGGGTGATCTCGTTGGTCTGGTACCACTCCTCGGGCTGGTCGTTGCCTCCCACGGTGGGGGCGACGACGACGCCGGGCAGCGCGGTGAGCTCGAACTGGGCGACTTCGTAGACCGTGCGCCCCGACGACACCAGCAGCACATCGCCGGGCAGTAGCTCGGCCGCGGCCAGCGCCTGTCCGACGGCGGGAGCCAGGGTGCCGCCCATGACGTCGATGACGGTGCGGCCCGGGCCTGGGTTGGGCAACGGCAGACTCAGGTACACCTTGGCCAGGTTCAAGGCGCGGGCCAGCCGGTCGGCCAGGTCACCGGTCCTGGCCTGATCGGGGGGCACCACCTCGATGCGCACGATGCCCTGCCGCTTGGCTTCGGCGAGCAGCCGGCTCACGGTGGCGCGGCTGGTGCCCAGCTGCGCGGCGACCTCGGCCTGGGTGGCGTCCTCGGTGTAGTAGAGCTTGGCGGCCGCGTACAGCAGAGACGGCGGGAAATGCCCGGTCTCGACGTCGGGCACGGAGCCCTCGGCGCCGGTCAGGCTGCTGCGCTGGGCTGGCCTCGGCATGCCAACGAGTATGGCACTGAACATTTGTTCCGGGCCATAGAATTGCTGAACATTCGTTCTGGACATATGTGCGGCAGCGCGTTAATGTGACTGGAGCCACACCGGGGTAGGCCATCGTCAAACCCGTTGAGCTGCCGACCCCGCGAGAGGAGCCCTGCCGATGCCCGATCAGATTCCCGAGAAGATGCAGGCTGTGGTCTGCCACGGACCGCACGACTATCGACTGGAGGAGGTGGCGGTACCCCAGCGCAAGCCGGGGGAGGCGCTGATCAAGGTCGAGGCCGTCGGCATCTGCGCCAGCGACCTGAAGTGCTACCACGGCGCAGCCAAGTTTTGGGGCGACGAGAACCGCCCGGCGTGGGCAGAGACGATGGTCATCCCGGGCCACGAGTTTGTCGGCCGGGTCGTCGAACTCGACGACGAGGCGGCCACCCGGTGGAACATCGCGGTGGGAGACCGGGTGGTCTCCGAGCAGATCGTGCCGTGCTGGCAATGCCGGTTCTGCAAGCGCGGGCAGTACCACATGTGCCAGCCCCACGATCTGTACGGCTTCAAGCGCCGCACTCCCGGTGCGATGGCAAGCTACATGATCTACCCCGCAGAAGCGTTGGTGCACAAAGTGTCTGCTGACGTACCGCCGCACCATGCGGCGTTCGCCGAGCCGCTGTCGTGCTCGCTGCACGCCGTCGAGCGGGCGCAGATCCTGTTCGAGGACACCGTGGTGGTCGCCGGCTGCGGCCCGATCGGACTCGGTATGGTCGCCGGTGCGCGGGCCAAGAACCCCATGCACGTCATCGCGCTCGACATGGCGTCCGACAAGCTCGAGCTGGCCAAGGCGTGCGGCGCTGACATCACCATCAACATCGCCGAGCAGGACCCGGTGGCGATCATCCGTGACCTCACCGACGGCTACGGCGCCGACGTGTACCTCGAGGGCACCGGCCACCCATCCGCAGTTCCGCAGGGACTCAACGCATTACGCAAACTGGGTCGCTACGTCGAATACGGTGTGTTCGGCAGTGACGTAACCGTCGACTGGAGCATCATCAGCGACGACAAGGAACTCGACGTCCTGGGAGCCCACCTGGGTCCGTACTGCTGGCCGGCCGCGATCAAGATGATCGAATCCGGCGTTCTGCCGATGGACAAGATCTGCACCCACCAGTTGCCGTTGACCGACTTCCAGAAGGGGCTCGACCTGGTGGCCAGTGGCACCGAGTCCGTGAAGGTCTCGCTTCTTCCCGCCTGAGATTCCAGCCTGAGAGCAAGGACATTCGTTCAACATGACTGCACAGGGCAAATTCACCGGGCCGCAGCTGTCGCGGCGCAACATGCTGGCGGCCATGGGCCTGGCCGGCGCCGCGGCCGCGAGCCTGCCGATCCTGAGTGCCTGCGGGGTGGGCGGCAAGGCGAGCATGCCCAACGGCGCCTCGGAGGTTTCCGGCGGCTTCGACTGGCGCAAGGCGGCCGGGCAGACCATCAACATCCTGCAGACCCCGCACCCTTACCAGAAGTCCTACCAACCGCTGCTGGGCGAGTTCACCGAACTCACCGGGATCAACGTGAACGTCGACCTGGTTCCCGAGGCCGACTACTTCACCAAGCTCAACACCGAGCTTGCCGGCGGCTCCGGCAAACACGACGCATTCATGCTGGGCGCCTACTTCATCTGGCAATACGGGCCACCTGGGTGGATCGAAGACCTCAACCCGTGGCTGCACAACACCTCGGCCACCAGCGCCGAATACGACTTCGAGGACATCTTCGAGGGCCTGCGCACCTCGACCCGCTGGGACTTCACGCTGGGCCACCCGCTCGGAACCGGTGGGCAGTGGGCCATCCCGTGGGGTTTCGAGAACAACGTCGTCGCCTACAACAAGGCCTACTTCGACCAGCATGGCATCACTAAGCTGCCGGACCGCCTCGACAACTTCATCCAGCTGGCGATCGACCTCACCGATCGCTCGGCCAACCGCTACGGCATCTCCACCCGCGGCTCCAAGTCATGGGCCACCATCCACCCCGGCTTCATGACGCAATACAGCCGCGAAGGCGCGGTCGACTACAGCTTCAACGGTTCCGAGCTGGTTGCCGAGATGGACTCCGACAAGGCGATCGACTTCACCAAGAAGTGGATCGAGATGCAGCACAAGGCCGGTCCGACATCGTGGACCACCTACGACTATCCCAACGCCACCGGCGACCTCGGCGACGGCAAGGCCATGATGGTCTTCGACGCCGACTCTGCCACCTATCCCAAGAACAAGCCGGGTGCCAGCAAGGAAGCCGGCAACCTCGGCTGGTACGCCGGCCCGGCCGGCCCGGACGGCAACTACAAGACCAACCTCTGGACGTGGAGCTGGGCGATGAGCGCCAACTCCCGCAACAAGCTGCCGGCCTGGTTGTTCATCCAGTGGGCCACCGGCAAAGACTCGATGAACAAGGCAGTAGAGGGTGGCACCTACGCCGACCCGGTGCGAAAGTCGGTGTTCGACACCACGTTCAAGCGGGTGGCGGCCAATCAGTTCGGTTACCTCGAGGCGTTCGAGACGGTCATCGGGTCCTCGAAGATCCAGTTCACCCCGCAGAAGAAGTTCTTCGACACCACCCAGAATTGGGCGGTCGCGTTGCAGGACATCTACGGCGGAGACGACGCCGCGTCCCGGCTGCGCAGTCTCGCCAAGACCAACACCTCCAAGGTCAACCTCTAGGAGCCGTGGCTATGACCACCCAGACACCCAAGGCGCCGACCACCGACCCCGAACAGCCGGCGACCGCGAAGCGCGCTGCCCTGCCGGAAGTTCCGATCTGGCGGCGCAAGTTGCGGCCCTACCTGTTGTCGATCCCGGCGCTGGTGATCGTCGTCGGCATCCTCTACCCGTTTGTGGTCGGCGCCTATTACGCCTTCCTCAACTACGCCGCGGTCAACCCCAACCCGCACTTCGTGTGGTTCAAGAACTTCGCCTCGGTGCTCGGCGATGAGGTGTTCTGGCAGAGCGTGAAGGTCACCGCGATCTTCGCGATCGTGGCGACCGCCGTCGAGACCGCCCTCGGCGTCGGGCTGGCACTGCTGCTCAACCGGTCGAGCATCATCGGCAAGATCTTCGAGAAGGTGCTGATCCTGCCGCTGATGATCGCCCCGGTGATCGCCGGCGTGATGTGGAAGCTGATGTTCAACCCCCAGTTCGGCATCCTCAATCACGTTCTGGGCCTGGGCAACACCTTCGACTGGCTGTCAGGCACCACGGCACTGTGGTCGGTGATTCTCGTCGACGTCTGGATCTTCACCCCGTTCGTGGCGATCTTGGTATTGGCCGGGATCCGGTCGCTGCCACGCGAGCCGTTCGAAGCATCCGAGGTCGACGGTGCCGGTTGGTTTTACATGTTCCGCAAGCTGATGCTGCCGATGCTGTGGCCTTACATCCTGGTGGCCGTGATCTTCCGGTTCATGGACAACCTCAAGGTCTTCGACCACATCTTCGTGCTGACCGCCGGCGGTCCGGGCGTGGCCACCCGAACCTTGCAGATCGGCGCCTTCGAGGACTCGATCATCAATCTCGACTACTCCCGGGGCAGCACCTACATGCTGCTGCTCTGGATCATCGTCTTCATCACCGCGCGCTACCTGGTGAGCGTGCTCGGCAAGGCGCAGCGCCGCGCTGCGGGAGCGGAGTCCTAAACCATGGCACTGTTGAGCAGACGCGAACTCCTGCCGGGCCAGAAGCGGCTCGCCATCGGATCGGTGGCCGCCGACGTCGGCCTCGTCGGCTGGTTCGTCTTCTCGTTGTTCCCGATCGCCTGGATGGTCATCCTGGCGCTCAAGAACGCCGAACAGCAGACCACTACCTACTTCTCCTTCAGCCCGACCTGGTCCAACTTCGCCACCGTGCTGTCGGACAAGGGCACCGAGATGACCAGCGTGGACTTCAAGTCGGCGATGCTGACCAGCCTGATCAACTGCGGTGGCGCCGTGATCGTCTCGCTGGTGATCGGCATTCCGGCCGCCTATGCGGCGGGGCGCTGGAAGTACAAGGGCAGCGAAGACCTGATGTTCCAGATGCTGTCGTTCCGGTTCGCTCCGGAACTGATGGTCATCGTGCCGCTGTTCGTCATCTACAACCAGATCGGGCTGTTCGACACCAAGGTCGGCATGATCTGGGTGCTGCAGCTGGTCACCATGCCGCTGGTGATCTGGATCCTGCGGTCCTACTTCCAGGACCTGCCCGAGGATCTCGAGCACGCCGCGCTGCTCGACGGCTACACCCGGCGGCGGGCGTTCCTGATGGTGGCGCTGCCGATCGTGCGGCCCGGTATCGCCGCGGCAGCCCTGCTGGCGTTCATCTTCGCCTGGAACAATTACGTCTTCCCGCTGATCCTGGCCGACACCAATGCCGGCACGGTGACCGTGGCGATCACCAAGTTCCTCGGCGGCGGCGGGCAGGCGTACTACAACCTGACGGCGGCCGCGGCCATCATCGCCGCGCTGCCACCACTGATTCTCGCCCTGACCATCCAGCGTTACCTGGTGCGGGGCCTGTCGTTCGGGGCGGTGAAAGCCTGATGGCGACAGTCTCTTTGGTCAACCTTCGCAAGACCTACGGCAAGGTCACCGCGGTCGACGACGTGAGCGTCGACATCGCCGACGGCGATTTCTTCGTCATCCTCGGCCCCAGCGGCGCGGGCAAGACCACCACGCTCAAGTCGATCGCCGGTTTGGTCGACATCGACGGCGGCGCGGTGCACATCGGCGGCGCCGACGTGACGCGGGTGGAGCCCTACCACCGCAACGTGGCCATGGCGTTCGAAAGCTATGCGTTGTACCCGCAGAAGACGGTCAGCGACAATCTGGCGTCGCCGCTCAAATCGGGCCGCACCGGCAAGTACAGCGACACCGCCCGCACCGAACGCATCGCGCAGGTCACCGCCACCCTGGGAATCAACCATCTGCTCAACCGATTTCCGCGTGAACTGTCCAACGGGCAGCGTCAACGCGTCGCACTCGGACGGGTGCTGGTTCGCCCTGCCGACCTCTACCTGCTCGACGAGCCGCTGAGCCACCTCGACGCCAAGCTGCGTGCGGCTATGCGTGCCGAGCTCAAGCAACTCGGCGCGATGTCGAGCACCACCACCATCTATGTCACCCACGACTACCAGGAGGCGCTGGCGCTGGGGGACAGGATCGCAGTAATGCGGCTCGGAAGATTGGTCCAGATCGGCACACCGGAACAGATCTGGCGCCGGCCGGCCGACACCTTCGTCGCCCGCGCGCTCGGGCAGCCCGAGATCAACATCCTCGACGGCGTGGTAGACGACGGCCGAATCCGGCTGGGGGACGGGTCGTTCGACGTGCCGGTCCCGGCCGGGGTGACGGTGGAGCGCGGCGACCGCGTCCGAGTGGGTCTGCGACCCAGCGATATCACCGTCGTTGGTGACGGCGATCCCCGCGCACAGCTGTCCGGTCGGGTCAAGCTGGCCGAACGACTGGGCCGCAACATCGAACTCACCGTCGAGGTGGGCGGCACGCAGCTGATCGTGCTGGCTTCCGGGCGGGAAGGCGTCGGTGAGGGCGCTTCCGTCGCGATGACCGTCGCCGACGCCGATATCCACGTCTTCGCCGCCGAGGGTGGCGAGGGGGCCGGGCACAGCGCCAGCCTGCGGGCCGGCAACCGCGACACCACGTTGGAGGCCGTACAGTGAGCATCACGACAAGCACCACCGAACAACCGAGCCCGGCTCTTGGCGGCGTTGGGGGAGCTGCCAAGAGCCTCACCCTCACCGATTTGGTCAAGACCTACGCGTCGCGCGGGCGGGAGCAGGTCACCGCCGTCAAGGGCATCAACCTGGCCATCGAGTCTGGCGAGTTGGTGGCCCTGCTGGGACCGTCCGGTTGCGGCAAGACGACCACACTGCGAATGATCGCCGGATTAGAAACCGTGACAAGCGGTTCCATCCGAATCGGCGATCGCGAGATCTCCCGACTACCCGCCGCCAAGCGTGGGATCGGGGTCGGGTTCGAAAGCTATGCCCTCTACCCACCGATGTCGGTCCGCGAGAACCTGCTCTACGGGTTGAAGGCCCGCAAGGTCAAGGGCGCCGAGGAGATGGTCGCCGCGATCAGCCGACGGCTGGAGATGGACGACCTGATGAACCTGCGCCCGGCCGGGCTGTCCTCGGGGCAGAAGCAGCGCGTGGCGCTGGCGCGGGCACTGGTACGCAACCCGCCGGTGCTGCTGCTCGACGAGCCGCTGAGCCACCTCGACGCCTCGGCGCGCCAACGGGTCCGGCGCGAGCTGAAGATCCTGCAACGCGAATTCGGCTACACCACCATCGTCGTCACCCACGACCAGGTCGAGGCACTGTCCCTGGCCGACCGGCTCGCCGTCATGGACGCCGGCATCGTGCAGCAGTTCGGCACGCCCGATGAGGTCTTCGACGACCCCGCCAACCTGTTCGTCGCACAGTTCGTCGGCGAGCCGCAGATCAACACCCTGCGGGGGGTCACCCGGACCGAGGCCGGCCGGGTCTGGGTCGAAATCGGCTCCGGCACAGGCCGGCTCGCCACGGCCGTGACGGGCGTAGCCGACGGAACGCGGGTCACCGTCGGCATCCGTCCCCAGGACGCAGCCATCGATACCGCTGCCGGTGACGGTATCGAGTGCACAATCGCCTATTTCGAGCACCTCCTGGAGTTCGGCCTCGCGACCAGCACGGTCGCCGGCATGGAGGAGGGCATCGTCGTGCAGACAACCCCGCTGGAGAGCTACGAACCCGAGCAGAAGGTGGTCGTGACCGCACCGCCGGAGCGGGTCTATCTGTTCGATATCGACAGCGGAGATCGGCTGCGATGACCAAACTGTTCAACGATCCGGCCCGGTTCACCGAGGACATGCTGGCCGGCTTCCTCGACGCCAATGCCTCCTATGTCACCGGCGTGCCCGGCGGAGTGGTGCGTGCCACCGAGACCAGGCCCGGCAAGGTTGCCGTCGTCATCGGCGGCGGCTCGGGGCACTACCCGGCGTTCTGCGGGACGGTGGGCGCGGGCTTCGCCGACGGGGCCGTGGTGGGCAACATCTTCACCTCGCCCTCGGCCGAGGACGCCGCCTCGGTGGGCCGTGCCGCGCACGGCGACGCGGGAGTGCTGCTGACCACCGGTAACTACGCGGGCGACGTGATGAACTTCGGACTGGCGGTCACCGCGCTGCGTAACGAGGGGATCGACGCCGAGTACTTCCCGGTGACCGACGACGTGGCCAGTGCACCGAAGGGCGACGAGGCGAAACGACGTGGTATCGCAGGCGATTTCACCGTCTTCAAGTGCGCCAGCGCGGCCGCCGAGGAGGGTCTGGACCTGGCCGGCGTCGTTCGGGTGGCACAGTCGGCGAACACCGCGACTCGCACCCTCGGTGTGGCGTTCGCCGGCTGCACTCTGCCCGGAGCGCACGACCCGCTGTTCACCGTGCCCGACGGCAAGATGGGTCTGGGCCTGGGCATTCACGGCGAGCCCGGGGTAGCCGAGCAGGACATGCCCACCGCGGCCGCGTTGGCCGCGACCCTGGTCGACGGGGTGCTGGCCGATACTCCGGTCGGCAACCCGTCGCAGCGCGTCGCGGTGATCCTCAACGGTTTGGGCCGCACCAAGTACGAGGAACTGTTCGTGGTGTGGGCGGACGTGGCGCGGCTGCTGCGCGACGCTGGCTACGTCATCGTCGAACCCGAAGTGGGTGAGCTGGTCACCAGCCTCGACATGGCCGGCTGCTCGCTGACCCTGATGTGGCTCGACGACGAGCTGGAACGGTACTGGATCGCCCCGGCCGACACCCCGGCCTACAAGAAGGGCGCCGGCTCGCTCGAGCGTCAGCCCGCAACCAAGCGCACGGCGGCGTCCCAGGCCGCTTCTGCTGCAGCGGATCTGGCGGATCTCGCCGACGACGAGGGCCGCGCGGGTGGCCGGCTGGTGGCCCGCGCGCTCGACGCGATGGCCGCGATGCTGGCCGATGCCGAGGACGAACTGGGCCGCATCGACGCCGTCGCGGGCGATGGCGATCACGGGCGCGGCATGGTGAAGGGGTCGTCCGCCGCGGGTCGGGCCGCCGAGGACGCCGTCGCCCGGGGCGCCGGACAGGGGTCGGTCCTGACCGCAGCGGGCACCCAGTGGGCGGCCAAGGCCGGCGGAACGTCGGGAGTGTTGTGGGGCGCGCTGCTCGGTGCGCTCGGTACCCGGCTCGGCGACACCGGCCGACCGGCTGCGACGGCCGTGGCCGCCGGGATGCGCGACGGGTACGACGCGTTGATCCGGCTCGGCGGGGCGGCGCCGGGCGACAAGACCATGCTCGACGCGCTGCTGCCGTTCGTCGAGGAACTCGAGCACCAGGTCGCGGCGGGGCGGAGCTGGCAGGACGCCTGGCGGTGCGCCGCCGAGGTGGCCACCGCGGCAGCCCGCGACACCGCGGACCTGCGCCCCAAGGTCGGGCGGGCCAGGCCGCTGGCCGACCGCAGCGTCGGAACCCCCGATGCCGGTGCTACGTCGCTGGCCATGTGCGCCCGCACCGTCGCGGAGTGCTTCACGCTCACAGCCAAGGGAGACAACGGATGAGTGACGGACTTCGGATCGTCGTCGGTGCCGACGACGCCGGTTACGAATACAAGGAATCCCTCAAGGGCGACCTGCGCGGTGACGCCAGGGTCGCCGAGGTCATCGATGTCGGCGTCGGCGCCGACGACAACACCGCCTACCCTCATGTGGCGGTCGCCGCGGCGCGGATGGTCGCCGAGGGCAAGGCCGACCGGGCGCTGCTGGTCTGCGGCACCGGACTGGGTGTGGCGATCAGCGCCAACAAGGTGCCGGGCATCCGGGCGGTCACCGCGCATGACAGCTTCTCGGTGGAGCGTTCGGTGCTGTCCAACAACGCGCAGGTGCTGTGCTTCGGCCAGCGGGTCGTCGGTCTCGAGCTGGCTCGCCGGCTGGCCCGCGAATGGCTGGGCTACGAGTTCGACCCGGCGGGCGCGTCGGCGGAGAAAGTCGACGCCATCTGCGGGTATGAGCCCGTCGCGCAGTAATCGGAGTCGAGGCGTTTGAAGTCTTCAGCGGGTGGGAACAGTGCCGGAGGGCGCGCGGCGGCGCCCCCCGAGACGTGACACCGAGAGGCCCGGTCCCTGGACAAGCGACCGGGCCTTTCGTCTGCCCTGGGTAGGTTGGCCAGCATCGTGGCCGTCACCGAATCGCTAGCAGCTGAGCTGTCGGGGTGGCTCGACGCTGAGCCGGGTCGGCTGGTGGTCGGGCTGACCGGACCGCCGGGTGCCGGCAAGTCGACGCTGGCCCAGGCACTCGTCGACGCGGTTTCGGGTGCGTCGTATCTGCCGATGGACGGCTTTCACCTGTCCAACGCCATGTTGGACCGGCTCGGCCGCCGCGACCGCAAAGGCGCCGCTGACACCTTCGACGCCGCCGGGTACGCCGCCACGCTGCGCCGGGTGGTCGACGACTACGGCCGGCGCGACGTCTACGTTCCGGCCTTCGACCGCGGCCTGGACGAGCCGGTGGCCGCCGGCCACGTCGTGCCCGCCGGCAGCAGGCTGGTGGTCACCGAGGGCAACTACCTTGCCTTCCCGGAGGGGGAGTGGGCCGGGGTGCGTCCGCTGCTGGACCGGCTGTACTACGTCGACTGTCCGGCGCCGGTGCGGCGGGACCGGTTGGTGCGCCGCCACATCGATGGCGGGCGGTCGGCGTCGGCGGCCGCGGCGTGGGCCGAAACCGTCGATGAGCGCAATGCCCAACTGATTGCGGCGACACGACAGTTCTGCGACGTGGTTCTCGGCTGACCGTCCGTCGGTCAGCAGCAGCGCGGATTGGGGCTGACCTCGGCGACGGACATGATGATCGCCGGGACGGCGGCGTCGAGAACGCCTTGAGCGCGGAACCGCCGAACACCTGGTGCAGCACCTCCGAAATCCCGAACGTCAGGGTGGGGGCACCGCCGGTGCGGCAACGATCCTGTCCCTCGGGGCTATCGGCGGGGTCACAACGGCGCCGATTTCCGGGGCCGCTTCTCACCCAGGTTCCCCACCCTATTGGGGGATGCGGACGGTCGGTCGGCTGCGTCACCCTCGACCGACGAGGTGAGGAGGTGTCGTATGCCGCCGTGGCGACTGCGCGATTATCACGATGAAGATTTAGACCAGGCCATCCAGGTCTGGGACCAGAGCCGCGCTCCGGGGACAGGTGAGCCGGTGTTCACCGTCGCCGAGGTGATGGCGGCGGCGCGCTCCGGGCAGCCAGCGGTGGTGGCCGAGGTCGGCGACGAGGTCGTCGGCATGGCGGTGGCCCGCACCCAGGGCGAACGGGCGTGGATCCTGTTGGTGGCGCTGGGTTCGCGCTGGCGGCACCGGGGGATCGGCAGCGCACTGCTCGTCGACCTGGAGCAGCGGCTGCGGGCCCAGGGCGTGCGCCGCATCTGCGCGGTGCTGCCCGAGGGGGCGGCCGGCGCGGCCGCGATGGAAAACTCCGGCTATACCCGCCGGGAGGGCCTGGTCTACTTCGAGATGGTCGAGCAGCTCGGCCTCGACCAGGCCAATCTGCTCGCCGAACTCGGCGGCCAGCTCTTGCCCCCCGGCCTGCTCGGTGAGATGGCCGGCATGGAGCAGGAGAAGCAGATCATCGAGCGCCGCATCGTCGATCCGCTGGCGCACCCGGAGGTGGCCGAACGCTACGGGGTCCAGCCGCCCAAGGCGGTGATCCTGTTCGGGCCGCCGGGTACCGGCAAGACCAGTTTCGCCAAGGCGATCTCGTCGCGGCTGGGGTGGCCGTTCGTGGAGTTGTTCCCGTCCCGCCTGGCGGCCACCGGCACTGGCGGTCTGGCGGCCTCGCTGCGGGAGGCCTTCGCCGAGCTTGCCGAACTCGACGAGCTGGTGCTGTTCATCGACGAGGTGGAGGAGATCGCCACTGCCCGCTCCGGGGCGTCGAGTGCGGAGCTCGGGGTCACCAACGAACTGCTGAAGCTCATTCCGGCGTTCCGGCAGAAGGACAGTCGGCTCCTGGTCTGCGCCACCAACGCGGTGCACTCGCTGGACTCGGCGTTCCTGCGGCCGGGCCGGTTCGACTACGTGATCCCGGTCGGCCCGCCCGATCAGCCGGCCCGGCGCGCCGTGTGGCAGCGCTATCTCGGCAAGGCCGGCGTCTACGTCGACGTCGACCGTCTGGTGGAGGTCTCGGCCCTGTTCACCCCGGCCGACATCGAATTCGCCGCCCGCAAGGGATCGCAGGCCGCTTTCGAGCGGGAGATGAAGCACGGCCGAGGCGAGCCGGCCACCACGCAGGACTACCTCAATGCGATCGGCGAGATCAGACCGACGCTGACGGCGGACATGCTGGCCGAATTCGACCGCGGCAAGGCTGATTTCGCCCGCGTGTAGCCATGCTCAGGGGCGTTCGTAGAAGGCGCGCACGGTGTCGACGGTGTCGGCCTCGGCCGGGCTCTTGTCGTCGCGATAGCGCAGCACCCGGGCGAAGCGCAGCGCCATCCCGGCGGGGTAGCGGCTGGAGCCCTGCACCCCGTCGAACGCGATCTCGACCACCTGCTCGGGCCGCACCGGCACCACGTACCCGTCGAGCGGACCCGTCGCCAGCTCGGTGAAGCGCGCGGTCTGCCAGTCCAGCATCGTGTCGGTCATGCCCTTGAACGTCTTGCCCAGCATCACGAACTCACCGGTCTGCGGGTCGCGGGCGCCGAGGTGGATATTGGACAGCTTGCCGGTACGCCGTCCCGAACCCCACTCGACGGCCAGCACCACCAGGTCCAGGGTGTGCACCGGCTTGACTTTCAACCAGCCCGCGCCGCGCCGGCCCGCCTCGTAGGGCGAGCCCGGGGCCTTGGCCATCACTCCTTCGTGGCCAGCGGCCAGGGTGCGGTCAAGAAAGTCCTGTGCGGCAGCCACTTCGGTAGTCACCAGCCGGTCGACCCGATGCTCGGCCGCAACGATCGCGTCCAGCGCGGCCGCCCGGACGTGGGTCGGCTCGTCGAGCAGGTCGACCCCGTCGAGATGCAGGATGTCGAAGAAGAACACCGACAGCGGCTGCGCGGCCCGGGCCGCGGCCCCGTCGAGTGATCGCCCGAACCGCGATGCCGTGACCTGGAAGCGATGCGGGCGCCGGTCGGGCCGCAGCGCGATGGCCTCGCCGTCGGCGATGAGGTCGGTCACCGGCAGCGCCAGCGTGGCCTCGACCACCTCCGGCAGCCGGGCGGTCACATCGTCGAGGCTGCGGGTGTAGACAGTGACCTCGTCGCCAGTGCGGTGGATCTGCACCCGGGCTCCGTCGAGCTTGGCTTCGAGTACCGCTTCGCCGCCGAGGCGCTCCAGGGCGTCGGCCACCCCGGTGGCGGTCTGGGCGAGCATCGGACTGACCGGGCGCCCCACCCGCAGCGTGAAATCGTCGAGCGCCGCGGTGCCGCCGGTCAGCGCGGCCGCCGCGACGGCAGGCAGGTCACCGCCGAGCATGGCCGCGCGGCGCACCGCCGCCGCCGGGAGGCCGGTGGCCTTGGCGACGGCATCGGCCATCACCCCGGCCAGCGCGCCCTGGCGCAGTTCCCCGGACAGCAATCGGCGCAGGAAGACCTGTTCGGTGTCGGTGGCGGCGGCGAACAATCGCTGGAGCAGGTCGGTGCGCCGCGCCTGCGATCCCTTGCCGGCCACGGCACCGATCTCGCTGAACAGGGCGTCGACCGCCGAGATCGTCAGGCTGGACTCCTCCGCCGGCGAGGGCAGCGAGCGCAGCGCCGCCCAGCCGACACCGATCTGGCGCTGCGGCAGCTCACCGGAGAGCCAGGACACCACGATCCGTACCAGCCGCGGCTCGCCCGCACCGGCCAGCAGATCGGCGATCCGGGCGACCTTGGCCAGCCGCGACGACGTTGCCGACACGTCGGCCGAAGCGGCTGCGACATCACCGAGCAACATGCATCCAGGTTAGGTCTTCGCCCAAACCGACAAACCGCATCGTTACGTCGAGTGAAGTGCGCCATTTCGTCGATCTCGACGAGCAGTACTAGCGAACTTCGAAACTCACCGAGTGCCAGCCGGTCGCACCGTCGGGCACCGGGGGCGCCTCGTCCTCGGTCTGCACCACTCCGGTGTTGTCGGTGGCTCGGACGGTGATCGAGTGGGTGCCGGCGTCGGTCGCGTTCCAGGCGAAGCTCCACAACCGCCACGCATCGTTGGAGTAGGACGCGCCGAGCTGGGCCGGCTGCCACGGGCCGCCGTCGATCCGCACCTCGACCGCTTTGACGCCCCGGTTCTGCGCCCAGGCCACGCCGCCGAACGTCACCGGGCCCTTCGCGACCTTCTGTCCGTCGCGTGGCACGTCGATGCGCGACTCGGTCTTGATCGGTCCGTGCTCGGACCAGCCGAGCTTGGTCCAGTACGCCTGGGCCCGGTCGAAGCGGGTCAGCTCCAGATCGACCACCCACTTGGTGGCCGAGACATAGCCGTAGAGTCCGGGCACCACGAGGCGGGCGGGATAGCCGTGTTCGACGGGCAGCGGAACGCCGTTCATCCCGATCGCGAGCATGGACCTGCGGCCGTCGGTCAGGGCCTGCACCGGGGTGCCTGCGGTGAACCCGTCGATCGACGTCGACAGCACCATGTCGGCGTCGGCGTGGATTCCGCTGTCGGCCAACAGGTCCCGGACGCGGTAACCCGTCCAGGTGGCGTTGGAGATCAAGTTGCCGCCGACCGGGTTGGACACGCAGGTCAGCGTCACCACCATCTCGACCGGCTCGAACTTCTTCAAATCGTCGAAGGTGTAGGTGATCTCGCGGTCCACCATGCCGTGAATCCGCAGCCGCCAGTCGGCCCGGGAGAGCTGCGGCACGCTCAGGGCGGTGTCGATGCGGTAGAAATCGCCGTTGCCGGTGATGAAGCTCGGCAGGTCGACGCCCTTGGGCGTCACGTCGGCGGGGATCGGTGCAGCCGGCGACGGCACCGACGGCAGCGCGAAGTTCTCCCGGTCGCCAGACACCGACTGCAGGCGCCGGCTGATCACCGCGCCGGCGACGCCGCTGAGCAGACCCAAACCGGCGAAGCCGAACGTCACCAACGACAACCGCCGGCCGGGGTCCACCCCGGCCGCCTCGGTGGCCGGGGTGACCCGCCCGTCATTGATCCGGCCCGAGGTCAGCAGCCGCAGTACCGCGATACCGCAGATCGCACCGATCAGGGTGGGGAGCACATCGGCGGGACTCGAACCGGGCCGGGCGAGCACGGCCGCGCTCCCCGCGGCGGCACCGGCCAGGATCGCCAGCGTGCCCGTCGGCACGCGCGAGCGTTCGCCGATCGCCGCGACGGCGGCGAGCACCGTGACCACCGCGATCACCGCCACCGACAGGAACAGCTTGTCGGCCGTGCCGAACGTCTGGATCGCCCATTCCTTGACCGGTCCCGGCGTCAGATTGATCACCGCGGTGCCCACCGCCGTGCGTGCATCCGCGCTCGGGGAGAACAGGACGGCGGCCAGCTGGGCCACCCCCAGGGCCACCGCGGCGGCTGCGATACCTGCTCCCATGCGCAGACCGACGCCGGTTGTGGCCATGCAAGCCAACCTACCGTCGGGTGGGACCCCACATTCCTTACCGACTGATGACGAGCGGTAACGTGCGTACCAGTTCTGGGACCAGCGGGGTCCGGGCGTCGACGACAGGAGGATGAGATGGAGATCTCGGGCAAGAAGGTGATCGTCGTGGGCGGCGCGTCCGGCTTCGGGCGGGCCAGCGCGGAGTTGCTGGCGTCGCGCGGCGCGCAGGTCGCGATCCTGGACCGCGAGGGCACCGACGGACCTGAGGTCGCGGCCGCTGTCGGTGGCCCGTTCTTCACCGTCGACGTCACCGATTTCGAGGGGACCGAGAAGGTTCTGGCCGACGCCGTCGAGGCGCTCGGTGGCCTGCACGTCATCCTGACCACGGCCGGTGGCGGCGTCGGCGAGAAGACCCTGGGCAAGAACGGTCCGCACGCCCTGGAGACCTTCCGCAGCACGATCGACCTGAACCTGATCGCCAGCTTCAACATCAGCCGCCTCGCCGCGGCTCACATCGCCAAGAACGAGCCTGAGGACGAGGAGACCGGAGAGCGCGGCGTCATCATCAACACCGCCTCGATCGCGGCGTTCGAAGGGCAGATCGGCCAGGTCGCCTACACCGCCGCCAAGGCCGGTATCGCCGGCATGTCGCTGACGATGGCTCGTGACCTGGGCAATCTGGGGATCCGCGCGCTGGCGATCGCGCCCAGCCTGTTCGCCACCGGCCTGACCAAGGGCATCCCGGACGAGTTCGCCAAGGCGCTGACCAAGGACGCGGCCTTCCCGAAGCGGCTCGGCAAGCCCGAGGAATTCGCCAAGCTGGTCTCGGCGATCGTCGAGAACCCGATGCTCAACGGGCAGTGCATCCGCCTGGACGCGGGACAGCGCTTCGCGCCCAAGTGATCCGGGCCCACTCCTCGTCGTCGGTCATTGTGGTAAGGCATTAGACGACAGGCACCGCCGCCTCGAGGAGGACCCGATGGGTATCGCACTGACCGACGACCACCGTGAACTCGGCGGTGTGGCGCGTTCCTTCTTGACCGCGCAGAAAGCCCGCTCGGCTGCCCGGGAACTGCTCGACGCCCCCGAGGAGAGCCGCCCGGCGCTCTGGCCCGCGCTAGCCGAACTCGGTTGGCTCGGCCTGCACGTCGGCGAGCGCTACGGCGGCTCGGGATTCGGTCTGCCGGAGCTGGTGGTCGTCGTTGACGAACTGGGCCGGGCGGTGGCGCCCGGGCCGTTCGTGCCGACGGTGGTCACCTCGGCGGTACTGTCCGTCGCGGGCAGCGAGGAACAGAAGAACCGGCTCCTGCCCGGCCTGATCGACGGGTCGGTGACCGCGGGGGTCGGCTTCGGCGGCGACATCACCGTCGACGGGGGGACGGCTTCCGGCGACGCCGGCGTGGTGCTCGGCGCCGGGCTGGCGGACCTGCTGATGCTCCGCTGCGGCGAGGACATCGTGCTGGTGCCGCGCTCCGCCGACGGGGTGTCGGTCGAGGTGCCGGGAAATCTCGACCGCACCCGGCGATCCGGCCGGGTGGTGCTCGACGGGGTCGCGGTCGACATCGTGGCCGGGGCGCGTTCGGCGGCGCTGGCCTACGCTCGCACGCTGTTCGCCGCCGAGGCGGCCGGCGGAGCGTCGGACTGTGTGGACGCCGCTGTCGAATACGCCAAGGTGCGTGAGCAATTCGGCCGCACGATCGCGACTTTCCAAGCGGTCAAACACCATTGCGCCAACATGCTGGTAGCCGCCGAGTCGGCGGTCGCCACCGTGTGGGACGCCGCGCGGGCGGCGGGGGAGGATAGCCGGCAGTTCGAGCTGATCGCCGCCGCGGCGGCCACGCTGGCCTTCGGTGCCTACGTGCGAAACGCGGAGCTCAACATTCAGGTCCATGGCGGTATCGGGTTCACCTGGGAACACGACGCGCATCTGCACCTGCGGCGCGCGCTGACTGTGCGGGCCCTGCTCGGTGGGGACGCCCCCGAGACCGACGTTTTCGACCTGGCCGCGGCCGGGATCAGCCGGACCAACAGCCTGGACCTGCCCGCCGAGGCGGACACCCTGCGCGCCCAGATCCGCGCCGACGCCCGTGCGATCGCCGGTCTCGGCGACAACGCCCAAGTCGACGAACTCATCGCCACCGGGTACGTCATGCCGCACTGGCCCAAGCCGTGGGGCCGGGCCGCCAGCGCGGTCGAGCAGCTGCTGACCGAAGAGGAGTTCACCGCCGCCGGCGTCACGAAACTGGACTACGGCATCACCGGGTGGGTGATCCTGACCCTCATCCAGCACGGAACACCTTCGCAGATCGAGCGATTCGTCGAGAAGGCGTTGCGCAAGGAAGAGATCTGGTGCCAGTTGTTCTCCGAGCCGTCCGCCGGTTCGGATGCCGCCGCAGTCAAGACCAGAGCAACCCGGGTCGAGGGCGGGTGGACGATCAACGGCCAGAAGGTGTGGACCAGCGGTGCGCATTACTGCAAGCGTGGCCTGGCTACGGTGCGCACCGACTTCGACGTCCCCAAGCACCAAGGCATCACGATGGTGATCCTGGACATGCAAGCCCCCGGTGTCGAGGTGCGCCCGCTGCGGCAGATCACCGGCGGGTCGGAATTCAACGAGGTGTTTTTCAACGACGTCTTCGTTCCCGACGAGGACGTGGTGGGGGAGCCGAACGCCGGGTGGACGGTGGCGAGGGCGACCCTCGGCAACGAGCGGGTGAGCATCGGCGGCGGCGCCGGCGGGACGGCGCCCGCGGCAGCCTGGCTGGTGGACTTGGCCAAGCGCAACGGCGACCGGGTGGTCGGTGCCAGACAGCGGGTCGGCCGGTTCCTGGCCGAGGACCATGCGCTGCGGTTGCTGAACCTGCGTCGTGTCGTGCGTAGCATCGAGGGAGCCGGGCCGGGGCCGGAGGGCAACATCACCAAACTCAAACTGGCCGAACATTTTCAGGAGCAGGGGGCCATCGCCGCCGCCTTGGTCGGTCCGGACCTTGTGCTCGAAGTTGGCGAGGGTGAACTCGCCGCCCGCGCTGCGATGGGCGCGCGCGGGATGGCCATCGCGGGCGGCACCTCCGAGGTCACCCGCAACCAGATCGCCGAACGCATCCTCGGTATGCCGCGGGATCCGCTGATCACGTAGGCACTCGATGCCGGCCGGGCGCTTTGCTGTGGCTACCGCACCTTCTCGAAACGTCCGGTGATGTCGCGGTATTCGGTTCGGACGGCGTTCTTGTCGAGCTTCCCGCTGGGCAGTCGGGGCAGCGGATCGTAACGCAGCACCACGTAGCGCGGAACCTTGTAGTCGGACAACACCTTCTCGCAGTGCTCGACCACCGCCGATTCGGTCAACCCGGACCCCGGCGTCACGCAGATGATCGCGGCCGGCGTCTCACCGAAGCGTGGATCGGGCGCGGCCGTGTTCGTCGCTGACACCCAGGTCGCCGCTGTGCAGCCAGCCGTCGCGGATGGCCGTGGCGGTGGTCTGAGTGTCGTTCCAGTAGCCGGGCGTTACGCCGGGGCCCCGGACCACCAGCTCGCCCGGCTGTCCGGGTGGCGCCATCGAGCCGTCGTCGGTCATCACCCGTACTTCGGTGAAAATTGAACCGGCGCCGCATGAATCGGGGTGTTCGAGGGCCTCGGCCTTCACCGTCGCCGTCGCCACACCACCTGCTTCGGTCATGCCGTAGATCTGGCGCAGTAGCACGCCCTTGTCGGCCCAGCGCCGCAGGAGGTCAGAGGGGACTGCCGCTCCTCCGACGATGGCGGTCTGCAGCGAACTGAGGTCGGCATCGGCGAACTCCGCGGTGTTGGAGAGCGCCTGGAAGATCAATGGCACCCCGAACAACGCTCGCACCGAGTGTCGTTCGATCAACCGCACCGCCCGGCCGGGGTTCAGCTCCGGCTCTACGATCAGCGTCCCGCCGAGGACGGTTGTGATCAGCACGCCATAGACGAGTCCCGGTGTGAAAGCGAGCGGCAGCACCAGCAGCGTCACGGTCCCGGGCCGGAAACCTTCCTCGGTCAGGGTGTTCTCCAGGACGATGCCCATCAGGGTCTGGCTGGTCAAGATCACGCCTTTGGACAGCCCGGTCGAGCCGCTGGTGAAGATCACCGCGATCGGGTCCTGGCCGTCGGGTTCGACGACGAAGTCATCGGGCTCGCCGACTTGGCACGCCGTGATCCTGTCGAAGCCCCACACCACGAACTCGCGGCCACTGGCACGTGCATCGTCGGCCAGGCTCAGATGGCTGGGTGCCGCGATGACGGCGCTGATGTCGGCGTCGTCGGCGATCTTGCGGATCTCGGCCGGTTTGAGCCTGGAATTGAGGGGGACCAGCACCCCGCCACTCTTCATGATTGCCAGCGCGGCGACGGGCCAGCGCAACGAATTGGGTGCCAACAAGCCGATGCGGTCGCCGGGCTTGATGCCGTCGTCGGCCAGCTTGCGCGCCAGACGGCTTGTCCAGTCGTGCAACTGGCGATAGGTCAGTTTGTCCTCACCGACCACCAGGGCGTCCCGGTCACCTTCGGTTCGGGCCCACCACCGCAATGCCGAGGCCACTGAAGCGACCATCGTCCTCCTCCGTACGTGCTGGTTGTGATCAGATGGTGGCTGTTGAGCCGAATAGGGTGGAGCTGACCAATGGTGCCATGGGGCCGCCGATCAGTAGGGAGACTTCGGCGCCGGCGACCGGATTGGCCGATCCACCACGAATCTGGCGCACGGCCTCGGCGACCAGGCCGATCCCGTGGACGAATCCTTCGGCGATATTGCCTCCGGCCGTGTTGATCGGCAGGTCGCCGTTCTCGACGGTCAGATTCTCGACAGTCATGAAGTCGGCGGCGGCCGGCCCGGGCGGGCACAGGCCGTGGTCGATCATCGCTGCCACCGCCGGGCCGGTGAAGTTCTCATACACCTGGGCGACATCGACCTCGCGCGGTCCAACCGCGGCACCCTGCCACAACCGTGCCACCAGGGCAGGATGGAATCCCGCGCTGGTGTAGCGATCTTCGTTCTCCACTGACTCCGACCAGCCGGACGACGCACCCTGAACACCGGACAGGATGTAGGCGGGTTCACCGCGATAGTCGCCGGCACGCTCGGCGGGGACGACGAGAATCGCTGCGGCGCCGTCGTTCTCGCGCGAGCAGTCGAACAGCCGAAGTGGTTCGGATATCAACCGGCTGTGCTGGTACCGGTCGTGGTCCAGCGGGCGGCCATAGGCGACGGCCCGGGGGTTGTTCTGGGCGTGGTGGTAGCCGGCGAGTGCGACCGCTTCGAGTGCCGATGCCGGAACTTGGTCGACCTCGAGCATGCGTTGGGTGCGCAGTGCGCGGCCGCCGAGGCAGGGGCGCGGGTCGTGGCCAGCGACCTGTGCCCGGAACTGCTGGCTCATGGCCGTGCGCTGGTCACCGGGCGCGGCGAGCTGGCTGTCGACAGATCCGCCGACGGCTCGGCCACGGTCGCGGCCCTCGACGCCGATCTGGCCGCACTCGGCGGCACCGAATCGGGCCAGCTCGTGGGAGTACCTCGTGGTGACCGCACACAAGAACTGAGCGGCGGCCCGCCTCGTGCTACTGCGCCGGGACGAGGTGCGGGAACATGTCGTGAAGTCGCTGCCGGACACTGGGTTCCGGACGCTGCGCCGCCCGGCCCGGGGGTGCCGGCGGCGTCGTCAAGGTTGAGGCCGTCGCCGTTGCGCTCCACGACGACGGCGGCGGCGGTGTCATGGCCTTTGTCTGCCCCAGTGTCGGTGCTGCCGCGGTGGTGCTCGCCGTCGCCGACGGCGTCGCAGCAGCCGCGGGTGCGGCGTGCTCGCCCTGCCGTGAGGATTCGTGCGACACCGTGATCACGGCGGCGACCAGGACGGCAAGCACTGCGATGCCCAATGCGCCGAGCAGCGCCGAGGTCGCGCGCTGGATCCTGCTGACGGTGGTCGTCGGGGTCGGGCGAGCAATAGGCCGCGTGGTGGCGTTCAGGGACATGGCCTCGAGCTCCCTCGTCGTGCGGACTCTGTGGGCCGACAATAGTGACTTCACCCGAAAAGTTGCTGTGAACAGATTGCCAATCTTGTCTTCTGTGACGTGCTCGGGCATGCTGCGGCGATGGCTGGCACCGACAAACTGGTCCTCGGCGCGAGCGGATTCCTCGGCTCGCATGTGACCCGTCAGCTCGTCGACCGTGGCGACACGGTGCGGGTCATGGTCCGCCGCAGCAGTTCGACGCGCGGCATCGACGGCCTGCCGGTGGCACGCCACTACGGCGACATCTTCGACGATGCCACCCTCGCCGAGGCGATGGACGGCTGTGACGTGGTCTTCTATTGCGTGGTCGACACCCGCGCCCAGCTGCGCGACCCGGCGCCGCTATACCGCACCAACGTCGAGGGGCTGCGCCACGTCCTCGACGCCGCGGTGAATGCGAATCTGCGGCGCTTCGTGTTCACCTCGACGATAGGCACCATCGGGCTGGGCACCGGCGGAACGGTCAACGAGGACACCCCCTTCGACTGGGGTCGCAAGGCCGGTGGGTACATCCAGTCCCGAGTGGCGGCCGAGAAGCTGGTATTGGACTACAGCCGCGACAAGGGACTGCCTGGGGTGGCGCTGTGCGTGTCCAACACCTACGGAGCGGGGGATTGGCAACCCACACCGCACGGCGCGCTGGTCGCGGCGGCGGCCGCGGGCAAGCTGCCGTTCTATATGCGGCGGATGTCCGCCGAAGTGGTCGGGATCGACGACGCCGCCCGCGCCCTGGTGCTCGCCGCCGACCACGGCCGCGTCGGAGAGCGCTATATCGTCTCCGAGCGTTACCTGTCCTACCAGGAGCTCTACGACACGGCGGCCCGCGTCGCGGGCCGGCGGGGCCCCCGCTGGGGCATCCCGGTGCCCGTGATGCGCGCCGCAGGGGTGATCGGCGGCATCGCCGGCGCACTGGCCCGTCGCGATCTGCCCCTGAACCCTACGACGGTTCGGCTCATGCACATCATGGCGCCGATGGAGCACAGCAAGGCCGTCCGCGAACTCGGCTGGCAACCACGCGATGTTCGCGACTCGATCCGGGAAGCGGTCGACTTCTTCGCCCGCCGCCGCACCGCAATTAGCTCTGCGGGCGAATAACTTGAGGGAAATGAACGCAACGCAAGCTTCGGTGGTGCGCGCCTATGATTGAAATAGCTACGGCTGCAACGGAATCAATATAGAGCGGTGGGCGGCAACCGGGTGGGTGTCCACCGATCGGCCGGTCCGAGTCGGATTTTTGCCCAGCGATGATTACGCTCATGAGGTGCGCTTGGGTCGGATGAATCGCGGGCTGGCTGGTCGACCCGCGTGAACGTGTCCGATCGGCGCACGCTGATCCGTCCCGCTGCGCTGTTGTTCGGCCTGGTCACGGTGGCTTATCTGGCCGGCGCGGCGCTGGCGTGGGACA
This sequence comes from Mycolicibacterium sp. CBM1, assembly GCF_054073305.1. NCBI lineage: Bacteria > Bacillati > Actinomycetota > Actinomycetes > Mycobacteriales > Mycobacteriaceae > Mycobacterium > Mycolicibacterium sp. CBM1. The sequence continues at coordinate 74,308 of NZ_JBSXPP010000019.1, forward strand.
GCTTCGGCGCCGGGATCAGCCCGGCCCTCTTCCCGCCGGCCGGCGTGACGGTGGCCGCCATGCTGCTGAGCCGAAGATCGCTGTGGCCGGCGATCGCCACCGCGGTGGTGGTCACCGAGCTGGCCGTGGACCTGCGGTACGGGGCCGGGCTGGCGACGGCGGCCGGCTACGCGACGGCCAACGTCGCAGAGCCGCTGCTCGGAGCGGGAGTGGTACGGGCATGGTGCAAGGGGCCACCGGACCTGCGTAGGCGGGTGGACCTGGCGCGTTTTGTGGCCGGGGCTGTAGTGCTGGGCCCGGTGGCGGGCGGTCTGATCGGCGGGACGGTCATCGCGGCCCGCAGTGGGGCCTGGTGGCCCACCGCCGTGCTGCACTGGTGGGCCGGTGACGGGGTGGGAGTCCTGGTGATCGGTGCGCCGATCCTGCTGTGGCCCTTGCAGTCCGGGATCCTGCGTGCGCGCCGCATCGAGGCGGCGTCGATGCTCGTCGCCACCGCGGTGCTGTCGGTGCTGGCGTTCTGGATCGGCATACCGCCGAGTCTGCTGCTACTGCCGGTGATGGCGTGGGCGGCCCTGCGCCTGGACGTCATCGGCGCGTCGCTGTCGGGAGCGGTGCTGGCGGTCACCGCCAATGTGATGACCGCCGCCGGCCATGGACCGTTCGCGGGCCTGAACCTACCGCCCGCTGGTCGGTTGGGGGTCACCCAGGCGTTCATCGCCGTCGTGGTGCTGGTGGCGATGTTGACGGCGCAGGAAGCGGCGGGCCGGGTGGTCGCCGTGAGGCGGCACAAGGCGGAACGGCGCGAGCGGGCGCGGCTGGAGACCCTGGCCAACCTCGGCCAACTGCTCTCCGGTGCGTTCACCCAGAGCCAGATCGGCGAGGCTGTGGTGGGACAGGTGATCAACGACGCCGGCGCTCATACGGTGATTGTCGGACTGCTGACCGCCGACCGCACCCGTCTGGAGTGGGTGGCGATGGGTGGCTACCCCGATTCGGTCGTCGAGCGCTTCGCTGCAGGGGTGGGGATGAACGAGTCCACCGCGGCCACCGACGCGGTCCGCACCGGCAACCCGGTAGCCGTCCGTACCGTCGAGGACTACCGGCGCCGTTACCCGGAGACGGCTGGCTGGATGGTCGCTAGCGGCGGCGCGTCGGTGTTGAGCTGGCCACTGACGGCCGGCGGCGCCCCTATCGGCGTGGTCGTGCTGGCCTGGAGTGAACCGCAGCCGTTGGACACCGCGCAGCTGGCCTACACCTCTGCCGTCGCCACGATGATCGGCCAGGCGCTGGTACGTGCCAGGGTGTACGCCGACGAACATGCCCGCGCCGCGGTACTGCAGGCCGCTGTGCTGCCGAGCAGCCCGGCGCCGATCGACGGGGTGGACGTCGGGGTCAGCTACGAGCCCGCCGATGTCGCCCAGGGCCTCGGCGGCGACTGGTATGACGCGTTGGCACTACCGCACGGCCGGATGTACTTCGCCGTGGGCGACGTTGTCGGGCACGGCCTTCCAGCGGTCGAGGACATGGCCCAACTGCGCAGCGCGGGGCGGGCGCTGGCTCTGCAAGGGTTGTCGCCGGCTGCGCTGCTGATCGAACTCAACACCTTCACCCGGTTCGCCAGCAACGGGAAGTTCGCGACCATGGGGGTGGCGGTGCTCGACCCGGCGTCGGCGACCCTGGCCTACGCCTCCGCCGGACACCCACCGCCGCTGCTGCGACGATGCGCCACCGGCGAAGTCACCCGGCTGTCCGGTGCGCACGGACCCGTCCTGGGCCCGATCGACGACGCGTTCTACACCGAGGCGGAAATCGGCATAGCTGCCGGTGACATCGTTGTCATGTACACCGACGGCCTCGTCGAGCGGCGCGGGCAGGACATCGAAGTCGGAATGGCGCGGGTGCAGGCCCTCGTTGCGCAGTGGGGCGGCGGCGAATCCCTGCCCGCCGCCTGCCGCCAGGTGACGCAGACCCTGGCGCCGCCACCGCGCAACGACGATGTCTGCGTGTTGGGGGTGCGGTTCCACACACCGTGACCCGAAGACGTCAGGATGCGGTCGTCGCCGCCGCGGCGAAGGCGCGCAACCAGTCGAACCACGCCGTCATACCCTCGCCGGTGCGGGCGCTCATCGGCAGGATCAGCGCCGCCGGGTTCACCTCCCGCACGCGCGCGACATAGGTGTCGACCTCGGCGTCTAGGTGCGGTACCAGATCGATCTTGTTCAGCAACACGACATCGACCGAACGGAACATCACCGGATACTTCAACGGCTTGTCCTCGCCTTCGGTCACGGAATAGACCATCACCTTGGCGTGCTCGCCGACGTCGAATTCGGCTGGGCACACCAGGTTTCCGACGTTTTCGATGATCACCAGGTCCAGCGAAGGCAAGTCGAGACCCTGCAGTGCACGGTTGACCATCGGCGCATCCAGGTGGCACTCGCCACCGAAGCCGTTGTTGGTGTTGAGCAACGAGATCTGGGCGCCACGGCCACCGAGCTTGGCGGCATCGAGATCGGTGGCGATATCACCTTCGATCACTCCCACCGCGATGTCGCCGGCGAGCTCGTCGAGGGTGGCGCCCAGTACCGTCGTCTTGCCCGATCCCGGGGAGCTCATCAGGTTCAGTGCCCGAATTCCGTTGGCCTCGAAGGCGGCCCGATTGATGTCGGCCCGGGTGTCGTTCTCGGCGAAGATCGCCTCCAGCACGTCGATGCGCTGCGGGCCGGTGGCATAGCCGCTGTGGTCGCCGTGGTCATGGCTGTGGTCGTGGTCGTGGTCGTGGTCGTGGTCGTGGCTGTGCGCGGTGCCGTCGTCGTGGCGGTGAAACCGACCCATGGTGACTACCTTTCACTTCCGCTCAGGTCACGTCCAGCGAGGTGACCATGAACTCGTTGCCGTGCACAACCTCGACGTCGGCGCTCTCGCACTGTGGGCAGCACACCGACCAGCGTGAGGTGATCTCGGACTGCTGACCACAGCCGCGGCACTTCACTTCGGCGGCGACCAGCTCCAGCTCCAGCTCGGCTTCCGGCATGCTCTCGTTCTCGCGGACGAGGCCCCAACAGAACGACAGCGACTCGGGGACCACCTGACGCAGTGCTCCGACCTGGACCCGGACCACGTCGACGCGCCGGCCCGCCGCGTACGGCTTGACCACCCCGGCGATGGCGTGGCACAGCGACAGTTCGTGCACAGTCGGCCCGTAGCCTTTCTGCTGATGCGCGTCCGGATCGTGCAGGCATGCACCCTACAACGCCCCACTCGGGGCGCCCAGAGCATTGTGGACGCAAAAACGCAGACTTTCGGCGCCATTTTGTGATTGTGGTCATAGCGGCTCGGGACTAGCGTGGTGGCCACCTACCGGCGCGGACAGCCCCCGACGCGGGTGGCCGTCTCTGCTCAGGAGGGTCATGAGCGCGCCATGAACAGCATGAACACTGTTGTACCCCCGCGCCCGGTGGGCTGAGGCGGGGTGGTCCCGTGAACGTGCGCGTGCGCCTGCACATCACCGGTGTGGTGCAGGGTGTCGGATTCCGCCCGGCGGTCGCCCGGATCGCCGCCGAGTTCGGCCTCGGTGGCTTCGTGTACAACGATGCCGGGTCGGTGCACTGCGAGCTGGAGGGCCCCACCGTGGCGGTCGAATCCGCGATCGCGGCCATCCGGCACCGGCCGCCGCCGATGGCGCGCATCGACACCGTTCGCAGTCAGCGGGTCACATCGAACGGGGACAAGACTTTTCGGATCACCGCCAGTCGCAGCGGCGACCAGTCGCGCACGCTGGTACCGCCCGACATCGCGGTGTGCGCAGACTGTCTGCGCGAGATGCGCGACCCGGCCGACCGCCGCCATGGCCATGCGTTCATCACCTGCACCAACTGCGGTCCGCGCTACACCGTGATCACCGACCTGCCCTACGACCGGCCGGCTACCACCATGGCCGGATTTCCGATGTGCCCGGAGTGCGCCGCGGAGTACCACGACCCGCTCGATCGCCGGTACCACGCGCAGACCGTCGCCTGCCCGGACTGCGGGCCGCGGTTGATGTGGCGACCTCGACTCGGCGATACGGCGGCGCAGCAGTACGACGACCCGATCGGCGCGGCCGCGGCCGCGCTGCTGGCGGGACAGATCGTCGCGATCAAGGGCATCGGCGGCTTCCATCTGGCTTGCCGGGCCGATGACAGCGCCGTCGTCGCGGAGTTGCGCCGGCGCAAGGACCGGCCGGCCAAACCGTTCGCGGTGATGGTCGCCGACCTCGCGGCCGCCGGGACCATCGTGGTGGTCGACGACGCGGTGGCCGCCGCGCTGACCGCCCCGGCAGCCCCGATCGTGCTGGCCCCGAGGCGGAGCGACCGAGTTGCCGACGCGGTGGCGCCCGGACTGGGGGACCTCGGGGTGATGCTGGCCTACTCCCCGGCGCACCACCAGCTCTTCGACCGGCTGCGGGCCGGAGCCGGTTGGCCGGCGACATCTGAGCCTGTTCCGCTGGTGATGACCTCGGCCAACCAGGGCGGCTCACCGATTGTGTTCCGCGACGAGGACCTGGGCTGGATCGACGGGTTGGCCGACGTCGTGCTCACCCACGACCGGCCCATCGGGGTGCCCTGCGAGGACTCCGTCGTCACCATCGATGACCAGGGCAGTCCGCTGCCGCTGCGCCGCTCGCGCGGCTACGCACCGCTGCCGGTGACGGTGACCGGGCTGAGCACCGACACCGTCATCCTCGCCACCGGGGGAGACCTGAAGACCACCTTCGCCCTCATGGGCGGCGGGAATAACGGCGTCGGCCACACCCATCTGTCGGCGCACCTGGGTGACATGGCCGATCCCCGCACCCAGGTCTGCTTCGAGGCCGCACTGGAGCATCTGGCGTTCATGACCGAGCGCCGCCCCGGTGTCATCGCCCGCGATCTGCACCCCGGTTACGCCACCACCAGTTGGGCGCGGCGGTATGCCGGCGGCCGTCCCGTCCTCGCCGTCCAGCATCACCACGCCCACGCGGTGGCACTGCTCGCCGAGCATCGACGCCTGGGCACACCGGTCGTCGCGATCACCTACGACGGCACCGGCTACGGCACCGACGGCACCATCTGGGGCGGTGAGCTGTTGGCCATCACCGATCCGGCCCGATTCACCCGCGTCGGGCACCTTCGCCCCTTCGCGCTGCCCGGCGGTGACGGCGCGGTGCGCCAGCCGGCCCGTATCGCCTTGGACCTGCTGACCCGCGCGGGGATCGCCTGGAGCCCCGACCTTCCACCGGTCGCCGCTCTCGATGCGACCGCCCTGCACATCCTGGGCCAGCAGATCCCGCGCGGAGCGGGCTGCGTGCCCACCACCAGCATGGGTCGGCTCTTTGACGCCGTCGCCAGCCTGCTCGGCGTCTGCCAGCAGGTCAGCTACGAAGGCCAGGCCGCCGTCGAACTCGAACATCTTGCCCGCACCGGGCGTCCGGTCGCGCTGGACTTCGCCGTCGCCGACGGGCTGCTGGACCCGGCGCCGATGATCGCCGGTCTGGTCGACGGACTGCGCCGCGCGATCCCGGTCGCTGACCTGGCCGCCGGCTTTCATGCGGCGGTGGTGCGCGCCAGCGCGACGGCCGCCACCGCCTGCGCCCGCGCAGCCGGAATTCGCACCGTCGGGCTGACCGGCGGCGTGTTCGCCAATCGGATTCTGCTGCAAGGACTTCGCGATGCGCTCACCGAGCGCGGATTCGAGGTCCTCACGCACCGCGTGGTGCCCTGCAACGACGGCGGCCTGGCGCTCGGCCAGGCCGCCATCGCCGCCGCGCTGCTCCTCGACGAGCAACCGTCGGCTGTATCGGAAAGGAACGGCATATGTGCCTCGGAATCCCCGGCAAGGTGATCGAGATCTGGGAGGAGGCGGGGACCCGGATGTCGACCGTCGACTTCGGCGGCACCACCAAGACCGTGTGCCTAGCCTACCTGCCGGACATGGAGATCGGCGAATACACCATCGTCCATGCGGGTTTCGCCATCACCCGGCTCGACGAAGCGTCGGCCAACGAGACGCTCAAGATGTTCGAAGAGCTCGGCATCCTCGAGGAGGAACTCGCCGGCTCCGACGGGCAGACCAGGCGGGAACCGGCATGAAGTACCTCGACGAGTTTCGCGACCCGGCTGCCGCCAAGTCGCTGGTGGACGCCATCCGCCGCCGGGCGACCAGGCCATGGACGATCATGGAAGTGTGTGGCGGCCAAACACACTCGATCATCCGCAATGGCATTGATCAGCTACTTGACGGCGCCGTCGAATTCATCCACGGCCCCGGCTGCCCGGTGTGCGTCACCCCGCTGGAGATGATCGACCGCGCGCTGGAGATCGCCGCCCGCGAGGACGTCATCTTCTGCTCGTTCGGCGACATGCTGCGCGTTCCGGGCAGCCACCGCGACCTGTTCAGCGTGCGGGCCCGCGGCGGTGACGTGCGGATCGTGTATTCGCCGCTGGACGCCACCCGGGTGGCTGCCGAGAACCCCGACAAGCAGGTGGTGTTCTTCGGTGTCGGGTTCGAGACCACCGCACCGGCCAACGCGATGGCGGTGCTGCACGCCCAACGGCTGGGCCTGGTCAACTTCTCGGTGCTCGTCTCCCACGTGCTGGTTCCGCCGGCGATGACGGCGATCCTGAGCTCGCCGACCAATCGGGTGCAGGGTTTCCTGGCAGCCGGCCACGTGTGCTCGGTGATGGGAACCGCCGAATACGGCCCGCTCGTCGAACATTTCGGTGTCCCGATCGTCGTTACGGGCTTCGAGCCGCTCGACCTGCTCGAAGGTGTCCGCCAGGTGGTGGACCTGCTCGAGTCCGGAACGGCCGAGCTGCGCAACGCTTACCCGCGCGCGGTCAGCGACACCGGTAACGTAGTGGCCCAGCAGGTGTTGGCCGACGTCTTCACCGTGACCGACCGGCAGTGGCGCGGCATCGGCATGATCCCGGAGTCGGGTTGGACGCTGTCGCCGCGCTACGCCGCATTCGACGCCGAGCGCAAGTTCGGGGTGGGACACCTACAGGTGCAGGAGTCGGCGCAATGCCACGCCGGTGAGGTGCTGCAGGGGCTGATCAAACCCAACCAGTGTCCGGCATTCGGCACCACCTGCACGCCACGGACCCCACTGGGCGCCACCATGGTTTCCAGTGAAGGCGCGTGCGCGGCGTACTACCAGTTCCGTCGGCTTGAGACGGCGGCGAATGTCTGATCCGGAGGGCCGGAGCGAAGCGACCCGGGAATTGGGCCCCACACCCGTCACGTCCATCGATCCGTCGGACTGGGTGTGCCCGCTGCCGCTGCGCGAGACCAGCCGCGTCCTGCTGGGCCACGGCGGTGGCGGCCTGCTCTCCGAGGAGCTCATCGAGAACTTGTTCCTGCCGGCGTTCGGATCGGCGGGCGGACCGGCCCGCGATTCGGCACTGTTGACCGTCCCCGGTGGGCGCATCGCCCTGACCACCGACTCCTACGTGGTCAACCCGTTGTTCTTCCCCGGCGGCAACATCGGTGACCTCGCCGTCAACGGCACCATCAACGACCTCGCCTGCAGCGGCGCCCAGCCGCTGGGACTCACGGCCGGCTTCATCATCGAGGAGGGCCTGGAGATGGAGGTCCTCGGTGCTATTGCCCAGACGATGGGCCGGGCCGCCGCGCATGCCGGCGTCGGCGTTGTCACCGGTGACACCAAGGTCGTCGGGAAGGGCAGCGCGGACGGGCTTTTCATCAACACCGCCGGCGTCGGCGTGGTGCCCGAAGGGGTCCGGATCGGACCCGAGCAGGCCCGCCCCGGTGACCACGTGATCGTCTCCGGCAACATCGGCGAACACGGTGTCGCGATCATGAGCGTGCGCGAAGGCATCGACTTCGGCACCACGGTGACCACCGACAGCGCAGCGCTGCACCGGCTGGTGGCCGCAATGCTGGCGGCAGTCGGCGATCCCAACGCGGTACACACGTTGCGCGATCCCACTCGCGGTGGCCTGGTGGCCTCGACGGTCGAGATCGCGCGCACGGCTGGGGTCGGCGTCGAACTCGACGAGCATCTGATTCCCGTACCCGAGACGGTGTCGTCGGCCTGCAGCTTCCTGGGTCTGGATCCGCTGCAAGTGGCCAACGAAGGCAAGCTGGTGGCGTTCGTCGACCCTGCGCACAGCGAGGCCGTGCTGGCGGCCATGCGATTGCGGCCCGAGGGAGCCGATGCCGTCATTATCGGCCGGGTCGTCGCCGAACATCCGGGCATGGTGGTCGGACGAACCGCGTTCGGCACCACCCGGGTGATCGAACGCGAACTGGGCGAACAACTTCCAAGGATCTGCTGAGCGGTGACCGGCACTCGGAGCCATACCGCCGTGACCCCGGGAACGCTGGACGAGGTGGCCGTGGCGGCCCTGTCGGCCTGGGCGAGTCGACAGGGCATCGGCTCGACGGTCACCGACGTCGAACCGCTTGCCGGCGGCACCCAAAACGTCGTCATCCGGCTGCGGCTCAACGGGTGTCCGCTGGTGTTGCGCCGTCCACCGCCGCACCCGCGAGCCAACAGCAACCGGACCATGCAGCGCGAGATCGCGGTGCTGCAGACACTTGCCGGCACCGGGCCGGCTTGAACTACGCCGCGGCCCTGGCGGGGCTGAGTCGCGCCGAGTGGCAGGGCCGGCCGTTGCAGGAGTGGCAGCGCCCTGGATCGTTTCTGGCCCGCCAGGTTCCGAGCTTCCTGGCGCTGCTGGACAGTTACTCCCATGAACGCTACGACCCGGCCGCGCTCGACGTCGGTCGGCTCGCGACCTGGCTTGACGGGCACCGTCCGCCGGACGCCGAGCCAGGCATCATGTCGCGATGGCCTGCTTCAAGCTGGCGATCGTCATCGAGGGCACCTAATCGACGTACCTGGCCGGGCGAGCCCACCGGGAAGCCGGTGTGCGGCTGCATGATTCGGCTAGCCGGCTGATCGCGCTGGGGGAGCGGGTCGCCGCCGGCGACAGCCCGTTCGCCTGAATGTCGAGTGCGCGGTTTGGTACGCGACACGCCGCCGGCGTACCAAACCGCACGCTCTAAGCGCCTACCTCCCGTTTGCCGCTACTTCGTCTTGCCGACCAGCGCGTCGACCGGATCCGGCGCCCCCTCGCGATCCTTGACCACCCGGTAAGCGGCGTAGCCGACGACCAGGGTTGCCGCGGTGAAGATCAGCGCGAAGTACTGCAGCACCACCGAGTCACCCGCCGGGTTGTAGACCTCCTGGCGCGGCCAGCCGATGTTGACCACCAGCAGTCCGCCCATCACCACGGCGACCAGGTTCACCGGGATGCCCCAGCGGCCCAGGTCCATCACCGGCGGTCCGTAAGACAGGCTGGTGCCACGCAGCCGGTGGATCAACGCGGGCACGGTCACCATCAGGTAGGCCAGGTACACGATCACCACCGACACTGAGGCGATCGCGGCGAACACACTGGACTGACCCAGGTTGACCAACAGCACCAGGATCGCCAGCAGGCTCACCGCGATACCGGTGATCACCGGGGTGCCGGTGCGTTTGTTGACCTTGGCGAGGCTCTTGCCGAACGGCAGTCGGTTGTCGCGGGCCATGGAGAACATCACCCGCGACGCCGAAGCCTGGATCGCCAGCGTGGCCGAGAACATCGCCACCGCGACCAGGGCCAGCAGTGTCTTGCCCAGCCAGGTGTCGAGTTGGCTCTCGATCACCCAAGCCATACCGCCGGTTGCCAGATCGTCACCCAGGGAGGGGGCCGACATCAACGCGGCAAGGATCATCAGTCCGCCGCCGACGAAGGACACCAGCAGCGCGTTGACGATCGCCTTCGGGGCGGTGCGGCGCGGATCCTTGGTCTCCTCGGAAAGCTCTGCGGCACTGTCGAATCCGTACATCACGTAGGCGGCCATCAGCATCGAGGCCAGGAAGGCGGGCAGGTAGTGCACGCTGCTACCGTGGCCGCCGGTGTCCAGCACGGCCTTGGCAGGGTTGCGCTCGGCGGTGAAGAACATCGCCGCGATGATCAGCACCACGCCGACGATCTCGATCGTGACGCCGGTGACGGTGATGCGGGCCATGAACCGCACTCCGGCGGCGCTGATGATGGTGCACAGCACGATCGTGATGGAACCCAGGATGATCCCGTTGGTGGCACCGTCCACAGACAGCGGATCGATCTCGGTTCCGACCAGCTGGAAGCCGCTCCAGATCGGCGGCAGCACGGTCTGCATGGCGATGGCCAGCGCGGCAATGCTGACGATGTAGCCGATCAGCATGAACCAGCCGGCGAACCAGCCGACGGCGTTGCCGGCGAGCCGCCGCGACCATTGGTAGATCGCCCCGGCGACGGGGAACTTGCCGGACAACTCGGCGAAGACCAGGCAGACGCAGAACTGGCAGACGAAGACGATTGGCCAGGTGAAGAAGAACGCCGGCCCGCCGAGGGCGAAGCCCAGCGGGAAGAAAGCGAACACCGTGGTCAGAATCGAGACGAACGAGAAGCCCGAGGCGAACGCGGCGTAGCCGCCGATGCCCCGGTGCAGTTCCTGGGTGTAACCCAGTTCGGAAAGGGTGTCGGCGTCCTCCTGGGAGGAGATCGCCGGATCGAAGCTGGCGGTCATGCGGGTGTGCTCCTATGGTCGGGTCGGCCGGATCAGCGCTGACCCGGAGCTAATAACTGTCGTGTGACAGAAATTAGGGCAGGCGTTTGTCGGCGCTGTTTCCTGCTCATCACATCTGCGTGACCACCCCAAGGTCGCGCGGTGTGAGGCCGGGCAGGCGAGAATCGACGTCATGCCCGCTGACTCGGAGTCCAGCCGGAGCCTGATGGCGACCGTGGCGGACATCGATGCCGCCGGTGACGACGCCACGCTGCGTTCCGCGGTGCAGCAAGCACAGCAGGCTGTCGCCGCCGGCCTGTCCCGGCATATGCCCACGCAGACCCTGGCGGCCTGCTGGTCGGAAGCGATCCGCAGCACGGTGGCGACAGCCGCGCGCCTGGTCGCAGCGGCGGGCGACGGACCGCAGCCCCGGTGGACCTGGTTCGTCTCCGGCAGCGGCGGGCGTGGGGAGGCCGTGCCCGGCTCCGACGTCGAGACGCTGGTCTCCCTTACCGACGACACCGACGACGCGGGCAAGACTCGGGCGTTGGCCTTGGCCGCGGAGGTGCACGCACTGCTGGAGTCCTGCGGCATGCAACTCGACGACAACGGTGTGCTGGGCAGCCGCCCGCGGTTCTGTCGGCGCGATGCGAGCTGGGTCGAAGGTGTTGAGCGCTGGGCGGCGCAGCCGGAGCTGGACCGTGGCGTGGTGATGCTGGGCCTGGTGGCGGACGCCTGGAGTGTCACCGCGACCGAACGCCGGGAGCGGCTCCGCCCGCATGTGATTGACGCCGCTGGGCGCCATCCGGGAGCGCGCAAGGCGATGCTGCAGGACGCCACCTGGGTGCGCGCCTCGGTCCCGTCTCGGCTGCGGATCTTCGCCATGCAGGCCGACCGCGCCGACCTCAAGGCCGCTGTGATCGACCCGATCGTGAAGATCGCGCGCTGGGGCGCATTGTCGGCCGGATCGGCGGCGTTGACCACCCTGGAGCGGCTCGACGATGCGGCGGCGGCCTCGGTCATCGACGCCGACGACGCGGCGAGCCTGCGGGACTCCTACGTGGCGCTGTCCCGGATTCGCTGGCAGCGGCGGTCGGCGCGGTGGCTGGCCGGTGAAAAAGTCGACGATATCGTCTCGATGTCACAGCTGGCGCCGCAGGCGCGCGCCCTAGTGCGAACGGCGGCGCGCGAGGTCAACGGGGTCCGGCGCAAGCTGCACTTCCTGTCTTCGATACCGCGATAGACCCCGCCGGATGGACTCCGTCGACCGACTTCCCCCCGCCCTGCGCCACGGCCTGGAGCAGACCCTGGCGGCACAACGACTGGAGGGATGGCGGCCCACCGACCATCATCTGGCGACCCTGGCCGAGGTGATCTCGGGGCGGCGGGCCTTCGCCGACTACCTCGTCGAACACCGCGCTCGCCACCCCGCGCCACAACGACCACGCCGTACGTTTCGCCGCCGACGCCCGTATCTGATCCCGGGTACGGCCATGTTGCGCAACAACTTCGGCACCGAATCTCCCGAGGTGCTGGCCGAGTTGGAGTTCGTCGCGACGGCTGGCCGTACCGCCCAATGGCATCGGCACCTGATCGCGGACCGGCTCGGTACCGAGGATCTCGACATCTGCGCGCTGCACCAGCACGTCTTCGCCGACGTCTACTGCTGGGCCGGACGGCTGCGAATCACCGAACTGCGGCGCGGCGACACCGTGTTCGCCCGGCAGGTCGACCTCGCCGACGCGGTTGCCGGACTGGAGCAGCGGGCCAGGGCAATTCCGGCGACTGTGGAACCTGGTGACAGCGCCCGCCTGGCATACGAGTTCGCCGGATGGTACGCCGACTACAACCAGGTGCATCCGTTTCGCGAGGGCAACGGCCGCACCGGAACCCTGCTCCTACATACGCTTGCCGCACTCTGTGGGCATCGGCTGGACCTGTCGGTGGTCAGCCGCCCGGAATGGTATGCGGCTTCGCGCGACAGCGCGCCGTACCGGCGCGGCGGGGCGGCGAATCCCCGCCCCTTTCTTCCGGTATTCCTGCGCGCCTTGTCGGTCGCCGAATGACTCTGTGGCCCAGCGGTGTTCAGCGAGGCGTCGGCTGGGAGGCCGCACACGTGCACCACTGATTGGCGGGCACGGAGCGTTGGACTTCTGCGACGTGTTCGCCGCAGCCGGCCCAGGTGGTCTTGTGGCAGCGCGGACATTCAACGGGATAGCACATGGTCAGCTCCTTCTGATTTTCAACACTATGCGTCGGACTTTGCTTTGTGGGCGGCAATCGTCGCATGCACCTCGGCCATGTCGAGCGCCTTGATCTTGGTGATCAGCTCCTCGAGGGCCGCCGGTGGCATGGCGCCCGGCTGACTGTAGACGAGGACCCCCTCCCGGAACGCCATGATCGTCGGGATCGACCGAATCTGCAGCGCAGCGGCGAGTTCCTGCTCGGCTTCGGTATCGACCTTGGCGTGCACGACATCGGGGTGGGCCTGCGCGGACTTGTCGAACACCGGGGCGAAGGCGCGGCACGGGCCGCACCAGGATGCCCAGAAGTCGACGAGCACGATGGGGTTGTCGACGATCATCGACTCGAAGTCGTCGAAGGTCAGCTTCACGGTGGTCATGATTTCCTCTTCTCTGGTTTTCGGTCCGGTCAGGCGGCGACGTGGGCCTCTGCCCACGCGTTGTAGCCGCCCGCCAAGTCGGTGACGTTGTCGAAGCCGTTGGCCCGCAGCAGCGAGGCGGCGACGCTGGAGCGCCAGCCGCCGGCGCAGTGGACCACGATCGGCCGGTCGGTGGGAACGTCGTCAAGGCGAATCCGCAACTGCGCCAACGGGATCGGCAGTGCACCTGGGATCACGCCATTGTCGCGCTCACCGGGGTTGCGGATGTCGATCACGGTGACGGCGTCCTGCGCCATCAGCCGGTCGAGGTCCGCGACGTCGGTCCGCGGGGCGGTGCGGACCAGGTCACGCAGCTCGTCCGGGAACTGGCCGTCGTGCTCGACGTTGAGATAGCCGACGGCATTATCCGAGCCGATCCGGGTCAGCCGCAGCGCAGCGTCCTGTTCCTCGCCGGGGTAGGTGACCAGCGCGATCGTCTCGCCGACCTCGGCGACCATGCCACCGGTCTCGGCGAAGCGGCCGTCGAAGCCGACGTTCACCGAGCCACGCAGGTGGCCGGCGGCGAAGTCGTCCACCGAGCGGGCGTCGACCACCCGGATTCCGGCCTCCAATGCCTCGCGCAGTTGCGCCGGCGCCATCTCCGGGATCGACCGCGACTGGTTGAGCAAGGGGTGGACCCGCTTGTTCATCGCGGCGTTCACCGAGAAGTAGGCGGGCGCGGCGGGCTGGCCGTTGGTGACCAGTGCCACGAACTCGTCGACACTCATCGGCTGCACGGACGGGTTGGTCCGGCGCTGCTCGCCGATCGTCGAGGTGAGTTCAGTCGAGAGATTCTTGCCGCAGGAGGACCCGGCACCGTGGGCGGGCATCACCGTCACCGAATCGGGGAGCGCGAACAGCGTGTCGTGGATCGAGTGGTACATGGCGCGGGCCAGGTCGCTGGTCGAACTGTCACCGATGTTGACCAGGTCGGGGCGGCCGACGTCGCCGATGAACAGCGAGTCGCCGGTCAGCACGGCGACCGGCGCCGACGCAGCGTGCTCGCGCACCACCACGCTGATCGATTCCCAGGTATGGCCCGGGGTCGAGAGGATCTCCAGGTCCACCTCGCCGAGCGAGATGTGCTCGCCATGGCCCAGACGCCGAATCGGGTAGTCGGTCTCGGCGGCCTCGCCGAATCCGATCCACGCGCCGGTGGCGTCGACGAGCTCGAGGTGTCCGGAGACGAAGTCGGCGTGGAAGTGGGTGTTGATGACGCCTTCGATCCGAAGGCCGTACTTCTGGGCGTCCGCCAGGTACTCGGCGATGTCGCGGCGCGGGTCCACGACGACCGCGCGTCCGGTGGTCTGGTCGCCGATCAGGTAGGACGCGTGCGACAAGCACTCGATGTAGTACTGCTCGAGGATCATCGGCTGAACTCCTTGGCGTTGGGTCTTCGGTACCGCGGGATGCGGTCACGCTCTCCTCAACATACCCCATGGGGTATTCATTCCCGAGGCCGCAAGATACCTGCAGGGGTATTTCTGGTCCGGTAGGGAAAAGCCCTCCTGTGGGCACGAATCGATACGGGTTGTGACGCCGGCCGATCGTGACGCAACTCGTCGGGTCCTCGCCGCGATGCGGGCATGAAACGAAAGGCGGTGGCGTTATACCCCCGCGGGTAAGCTATACCTAACAGACGTGAGGAGGGTTCACCATGGTTGGTGATGAAGATGCCATTGCAGCGGTGCTCAACCGCCTGCGCCGGGCCCAGGGCCAGCTCGCTGGGGTCATCTCGATGATCGAGCAGGGCCGCGACTGCAAGGACGTGGTCACCCAGCTGGCCGCAGTGTCGCGTGCGCTGGACCGCGCCGGGTTCAAGATCGTCGCAACCGGTCTGCGCGAGTGTGTGACCGGCACGGCGGCCAACGGCGACGCCCCGATGGACGAGGCGGAGCTGGAAAAGCTGTTCCTCGCACTGGCGTAGGGGGCACAGTGGTGAGTATGGATATCGCGCTGTCGACCACATTGCACGGATCGTTCGGGGATGCGTTGACCCGCACCCGGGAGGCGCTCGCCGGACAGGGCTTCGGTGTGCTGACCGAGATCGACATGAAGGCCACGCTCACCGCGAAGCTGGGCGAGGCGGCCGGCGATGACGTCGGCGACTACGTAATTCTGGGTGCCTGCAATCCGCCGCTGGCGCACCGGGCGGTCACGATCGACCCCCAGATCGGACTGTTATTGCCCTGCAACGTCGTCGTGCGCAGCGATCGCGCCGGAGTCGTCCACGTGGAGGCGATGAACCCCCAACTGCTGGTGGGTGTGACCGGACAGGCCGAACTGCAGCCGGTCGCCGACGAGGTGACCACCAAACTGCAGGCGGCGATCGACTCGCTCAGTGACGGCTAGCGAGGCTCCTGCGCGCGGATACCGAGCGCTCGTCGTCGACGACGAGGTGTCGCTGGCCGACGTGGTCGGCGGTTACCTACAGCGGGAGCACTTCGAGGTGGTCTCGGCCGCCGACGGTGCCGAGGGCCTGCGGCTGGCCCGGGAAACCGATCCCGACGTCGTCGTCCTGGATCTGAGCCTGCCCGGTATCGACGGGTTGGAGGTCTGCCGCCAGCTCCGGACCTTCTCCGATGCCTACGTGGTGATGCTCACCGCGCGCGATACCGAGATCGACACGATCGTCGGCCTTTCCGTCGGCGCGGACGACTACATGACCAAACCGTTCAGTCCGCGTGAGCTCGTCGCCCGGATCCAGGCCATGCTTCGTCGGCCGCGCACCGTGCGGCACGCGGCCGACGCAGTCAGCGCCGCGGTGGCCGAACCGCCACCGCGTGTCTTCGGTGATCTGCGGATCGACGTGGCAGCACGCGAGGTCGCGGTCGGCTCTGAGCCCATCAATCTCACCCGAACAGAATTCGATGTGCTGGAGGCTCTTTCGTCCCGGCCGGGTCTGGTATACACCCGCCGACAGCTACTCGAGGCGGTATGGGGCGACGACTGGTTCGGCAACGAACACCTGATCGACGTCCACATCGGGCACCTTCGCCGCAAGCTCGGTGACGACCCGGCCAAACCACGCTTCGTATCGACGGTGCGCGGCGTCGGCTACCGAATGGGCAGCGGCCGGTGAGGCGCTCGTCGGGGCTGAGCACCCGGCTGCTGCTGGCGCAGCTGCTGGTGCTGGTGGCCGGGGCGCTCACCACCGCGGTCGTCGCCATGCTGGTCGGGCCGCCGCTGTTCCGCGAGCACCTGCACCGGGCCGGCGTGCCCACCGACTCCCATGAACAGTTCCATGCCGAACAGGCCTACACGTACGCGACCGCGATCTCGGTGGGCGTTGCGATCGCCGCTGCGGCACTGACCGCCATCGCCGTCACCTGGTATGCGGGGCGCCGGCTGCGCCGGTCGTTGTCGGAGGTGTCCACCGCCGCCGCCCGGATCGCCGACGGACGCTTCGAGGCCCGGGTGTCTCCGCCGAACCTCGGGGCCGACTTCGACGCGCTGGCCGGTGCGTTCAATGCGATGGCCGCGCGCCTACAGGACGTCGAGGCCACCCGCCGGCGGTTACTCGGCGACTTAGCACACGAGGTCAGGACACCCGTATCGGTTCTCGAGGCCTACCTCGAAGCGGTGGAAGACGGCGTTAAAAACGTTGACGCCGAGTCTATTTCGGTGATGCGGGATCAGGCCCGACGGTTGGTTCGACTATCTGAGGACCTCAACGCGCTCACCCAAGCGGAGGAGGGGCCGACGATCTCGGGCGGCTGGGCCGCCACCGAGGCCTTCGTAGGCCGTGCCCTGACAGCTGTGGCAGATCGCGCGGCCGTCGGCGGTGTCAGCCTGCATTCGAGCCTCGATCCCGCTGCCCGACGGCTGTGGATCGACGCCGATCGGTTTGGTCAGGTACTGGGTAACCTGCTGGACAACGCGTTGCGTCACACCCCGCCCGGCGGTCGAATCGATGTCGACGTGGTCGCGCGGGGAGCGGCCACGGTCATCACGGTGGCCGACACCGGGGAGGGCATCGCGGCCGAGCATCTGCCGCACGTTTTCGAACGCTTCTACCGGGTGGACTCGGCCCGAGGCCGCACCAGAGGGGGCAGCGGTATCGGCCTGGCCATCGCAAAGGCCCTCGTCGAGGCCCACAACGGCAGGATCGCGGTCGGCAGTGCCGGAGCCGGTGCCGGCACCGTCTTCACCATCGAACTGCCGTCGGTGCCCGCTGCCGTCGAGGCCTGACGCGCTAGAGCGAGGCGAGGATCTTGTTCATCTCGTCGATCTCCTGCTGCTGACTGTCGACGATCGACTTCGCCAGTGCGACCGTGGCAGGGTATCGTCCCTGGCCGATTTCCCTCTGCGACATGGTGATTGCGCCCTGATGATGCTGGATCATCTGGGTGCGGAACAGCCGGCTCGCCGCAGTGCCCTGAGCGTCACGTAGCGCAGCCATGTCCTCGTCGGACATCATCCCCGTGCCCATATCCATGCCGGGCATGTCTTGGCCGGGCATGTCATCCATGCCGCCGGGCGTCATCGGCATCGCGGGAACACCCCACTGCGACAGCCAGCCCTGCATCTGCTCGATTTCCGGGGCCCTGTGCCGCCTTGATCTGGTTGGCCAGGGCGGTCACTCGCGGGTCGATGCCTTGTTTGCCCAGGATCTCGTCGCTCATCTCGATGGCCTGCTGGTGGTGGGGGATCATCTGCTGGGTGAACATCACGTCGGCGTTGTTATGCGCCTGAGTATCTTTCGCGGCCGTCGTGGAGCTTGCCGCTGCGGTCGCCGAAGTCGGGGCGGTGCCGCTCGGTGCCGGCTTGGTGGTGCCGCTACAGCCGGCCAGTGCGATCGGCGCAGCCACGGCGGCGCTTGCGACGGCCATGGAACGGGTGTTCATCGTGATGCGTCCTCTCAGTCCGGTACGCGCGGCGGGCTGCCGCACCGTCTGTCTTCGAGGGTTGCCGCCGCTGATACGGCTTCGCTAGTCGTTCGATGAAGATTCGACGAACGTGGGTGGGGTCTACTCGGGAATCGCGTCGGAGTAAGGGGCTGTGCTGCGGTCGTGTAGCGGATGCACGACCATGTACAGCAGGCCGATCCCGACGACGATGGCCGAGGACAGCGCCACGATCCAGTTGTCGTACCACGGTGCGTCAGGCGTGCGCGGCCACACCATGTTGACCATGGCGGTGACGCCGTAGACCAGCGCGGCGACGTTCACGGCCAGTCCCCACTTGCCGAGTGTGTATTTGCCGCTGGGCACCCAGCCCTTGAGCCGGGCGCGCAGGGCGGCCAGCACCACCATCTGGAACGCCAGGTAGATACCGAATGCGGCGAAGCTGATGATCTTGGTGATCGCATCCGTCGAGAACTTCGAGCCGACCACGATCACCGCCGGAACGAGAGCGGCCAGCAGTAGCGCGTAGGGCGGAACGTGCCGGCTCGGGGAGAACTTCTTGAGCAGCGAGCTGCCCATGATCATGCCGTCGCGGCCGTAGGAGTAGGCCAGCCGGCTCGCGGCCGCCTGCAGGCTCATCGCGCAGGACAGGAACGAAATCAGCACGATCAGCAGGACGATTCGCGCGCCGCCAGTGCCGAACGCCGCGTTGAGTACGGTGCTGACCGGGTCGGCATCCTCGCCGGCGATCACGGCAGGAATGTCGCTTACCGCCAGGACCAGTGCCAGGCAGACGAAGGTTGCCGCAGCGCCCCCGACGTAGATCGTCCGGCGCATGGCCTTGGGGATCAGGCCGCCGGGGTTGGGCACCTCCTCGGCGACGTCGCCACAGGCTTCGAATCCGTAGTACTGGTAAATGCCGATCAGCGCCGCGGCGGCGAAGGCCCACAGGTAGTTGCCGTCACCGCCGGCGCCGAACCGGTCGAAGACGATGCCGAGATTGTGCTCACGGTGGGCGATCAACAACCAGCCGCCGACTGCGAGTGCTCCGATGATCTCCGCGGTGAAGCCGATAATCGCTGCGGTGGCAAGAACTTTGGTGCCCATGAAGTTGATGACGGTCGCCACGGCGAGAAGTGCGAGAGCGAACAGGATGGTGTTGTTCACCGTGACCTCGGCGCCGAAAGCGGCTGCGACATAAGGTCCGGCGCCGTACACCACCGACGCGATGGTCACCAACAGCGCCACCATGTAGACCCAGCCGGTCATCCACGCGTAGCGGCGACCCCACAGCCGGCGGGCCCACGGATACACCCCACCGGCCACCGGGAACTGGGCCACGATCTCGCTGAAGATCAGCGCCACCAGCAGCTGGCCCACGCCGACGATCAGGAAGCTCCAGATCATGGGCGGGCCGCCGGTGGCCAGGGCGTAGGCGAACAACGTGTACACGCCCACCACAGGGGACAGGTAGGTGAAGCCCAGCGAGAAATTCGCCCACGGACTCATGTCACGCTTGAACTCCGGCTGATAGCCGAGCGCGTGCAGATGGCGGACGTCGTCTTCCTCGTGGAATCCGAAGTAACCGTCGTCGGGCGGAGTGGGCGTGCTGGATGTGGTCATGTGACTGCCTTCCTCCGTGGGGCCGGGCGTGGCCAAAAACTACAGAACTATTGTTTAGGCGGCAACAGGAACGGCGGAAATCGGCGAAGATCAGGTAAGTTGCCGACGACGGGCCCGTCGTCGGGCGTGCGCTGAGGAGGGGTCGATGTCGTCACTGTCGCCGCTCGTCACGCCGGAAACCTCGGTGAGCCGGGCCGACGAGATCGTGCAGCGGATCACCGAAGCGATCCACTTGGGGCTGCTCGACGACGGTGAACGGCTACCCGTCGAAGTCGACCTGGCAGCTCAGTTCGGCGTGGCGCCGATGACCGTGCGGGAGGCGCTGGCAACACTGCGCGAGCAAGACCTCGTCGAAACGCGACGGGGTCGCAGCGGCGGCTCGTTCGTACGGCGGCCCTCCGGTCCGCCGGTCGACCAACTCACCGCGCGCTTGGCCGCGATGAGTGCGTCGGATCTGCGTGATCTGTTCGACGAGCACACCGCCATCGCGGGTCAGGCGGCGCGGCTGGCTGCCGAGCGCGCCGCGTCCTATGCGGTGCGGCGGCTGTTCGCCCTGACCGATCAACTGGGGTTGGCCGCGACGCTGGGAGACCGGATCCGGGCCGACAGTCGATTCCACATCCAGGTCGCGGTTGCGTCGCAGTCGGCCAGGCTTGCCCGTCGGGAGGCGAACCTGCAGGCGGAGGTGGCGGGATTGATCTGGCTGCCGATCGGCCAGCCCGTCGACGTCGCCGCGCACGTCGAGCAGCAGCACGACATCGCCGCCGCGGTGGCCTCGGAGAACCCCATGGAGGCGCGTCGGCTCGCCGAGGACCACGTCATGGGTCAACTGGCCCGTCTGACCAGGATCAATCTCGAGCTGTCGACCGAGGGGGCGGTCCGATGAGCGACGCGCTGGCACGCGATCTGGCCGCGCAGGCCTCGCGAGCCCTCGAACCCATCTATGGCCTGCTGGGCCGGGTCGCCACCGAGGTGCTACGCAGCCGGCCGGCCCGCGCGGCCCTGACCGAGGCGCACTTCAGCGACCTGCAACGCCTGCTCGCCGAGCTGCTCACCCACGAGCAGGCGATCTGGGGAATGGGGTTCGTCGCCGCGCCTTCCGTGGTGGACGGTCGTGAGCGGTACATGGCCTGGTGGCAACGCAACCACCAGCGGGTGGCGCGGCTTCGGCTGAACTTCGACCCCACCAGTATCGACGTGTACGACTACCTCCAGATGGACTGGTACCAACTGGCCCAGCGGGGGCAGGAGCGGGTCGCTTACGGCCCTTACGTGGACTACAGCGGTTCGGATCTCTACACCATCACCGCGACCATCCCGGTGGTCGCCGACGGCATGTTCCTCGGGGTCGCGGGCGCCGACCTGTCCGTCGGCGAGGTGGAGCGCGCACTCATCGAGGTGCTGCGGCAGACTGCGGAAGACGCCGTGGTGGTCAATACCGAGCGGCGGGTGATCGCCGCCAACACCCCGCGCTGGATCGTCGGGTCATTGCTTGCGTCGATGCCGAAACCGGGTCCGGAGGGCGCTGCGACCGGCTTCCGCGCCGTTGCGGAGATGCCGTTGGGCACCGAGTGGGTCGTGGCCATCGCCTGGCCGGAAACGACGGTCTGAAAACTTCCCGTTACCGGCGTGAGCCGATCGTGTTTCGCCATTGACTTTAACCATACAGTTTTAGAGTATTTAACGACGTTTCCCCGCCCCGCTGCCTGAGGTGATCTGCATGTCGTCTGCCGCTGTCGACCCGGTACCCGCCTTCGACGTCGCCGACCCGGCGTTTTCCATCAGTTCTGAGGTCGTCCACCAGGCTCGCGAGCGCAGTTGGTATGCGACCACTCCCTACGGCATCGCCGTGCTGCGCTACGAGCAGATGAACAAGCTGTTGAAAAGTAGGCAGCTGCGTCAGGGCTCGATTGCCTGGCCGGCCCACAACGGCGTGACCGACGGCCCCTTCGCCCGGTGGTGGTCGAGCTGGCTGCTCAACAAGGAGGGCGAGGAGCATCGGCGGCTGCGCCGGCTGATGACCCCGGCGTTCTCCCAGCAGCTCATAGTCAGCCTCGTGCCCCGATTCCAGGCGCTGGCAGGCGAACTCGTCGACAATTTCGCCGAACCCGACCGCTGTGAATTCGTCAGCGAGTTCGCCGAGCCCTACTCGGCCCGCGTCATCGCGATCATGCTCGGACTTCCCGAGCCGGAGTGGGAGGTCATCGCCACCGAATCCGCGACGCTGGGTCTGGCGATGGGGGTGACCCTCAAACAGGATCTACCCAAGATTTCCGACGCGCTGGCCCGGTTGTATGCCTATTGCGACCAGGTGGTCGCCGAGCGCCGGGCCAACCCGCGCAACGACTTCGTCACGGCTCTGGTCAACGCCTCATCTCCCGAGGAGGGCCGGCTCAGCGATGAAGAACTACGAGATGCTCTGGTGTTGTTGATCTTCGGCGGCTTCGACACCACCCGCAACCAACTCGGACTGGCCATGCAGACGTTCCTGGCTCATCCCGACCAGTGGCAGCTGCTCGGGCAGCGACCCGAACTGGGAGCCAGGGCGGTCGAGGAGGTCATGCGGGTCAATCCCACCACCCGCTGGGTGACCCGTGAGGTCATCGAGGACTTCGAGTACGAGGGCGTGCTGTTGAAGGCCGGAACTACCGTGCATCTGTACGCCGAATCGGCAGGCACCGACCCCCGGGTCTTCGCGCCGGGCTTCGACCTCACCGCAGACCGTAAGCCGCACTTCGGTTTCGGTGGCGGGGTGCACTACTGCCTCGGACATTTCGTCGCACGCGCCGACATGAGCGAGGCGCTGCCGCTGCTGGCCCGCCGGATGCGCGACCCCCACGAGCTACCGGGTGCCAGCTGGCTACCGGATTCCGGCAACACCGGGCCCAACACGCTTCCCATCGGGTTCACCCCCGGCTCCTGACCACCCGATCCGGCACCGAAAGGATCCCGATGAGCACCACCGCGCTGGACGCCCACCGCCAGGCCAACGCCGTCAGCCCCGACCTGGCCGCCGCACTGGAGACCATCTCCGAGCGAGGCGTGGAGTTCGTCTACTTCCAAGCGATCACCATCACCGGCCGCGTCGTCGGCAAGGTGGCCCCGGGCCGGCACTTCGAACGGCTCGCCGTCAAAGGCGTGCAGCAGCATCAGACCGCTGTGGCCAATCTGCAAGGTACGCGGGAGGGGATCCTGCTCGCCGGCGGGGTGAACGCCCCCGAGTACACCGCACTGCCGGACCTGGACACCTTCGCGGTTCTGCCGTGGGACACCAGCTTCGCCCGGGTGTTCTGCCGGCTCTACGAACCCGACCATCTGCCCGAGGGTGCGGGCGCGGAGTTCGTGTCGGACACCAGGGGACTGCTGCGCCGGCTGCATGCCGGGTTCACCGACCGGACCGGCCTGGAGCTGCGGACCGGATGCGAACCCGAGATGACTTGGCAGGGTGAGGGTTTAGAAGCCCAGTTCCGGCCGGGATCCAGCCCGGCCTACCACATCGAGCATCTCGAGCGGAACCGTCCGATCGTCAAGAAGGTCATCGAGTACGCCCAGGCGCTCGGTCTTGACATGGTCGAAGGCGACTACGAGGACGAGTTCCAGGTGGAGCTCAACTTCATGTACGACCGCGCCGACCTCACCGCCGACCGGCTCACCACTTACCGGCAGATCTGCAAGCAGGTCGCCCGGGAGCTCGGCATCCAGGCGAGCTTCATGCCCAAACCGCGAACGGGCATGATGGGCAACGGTTGTCACCACAACTTCAGCCTCTGGCGTGACGACGTGAACGTGTTGGCCGAACCGGGCCGCCGCGACCTGCACCTGTCCGAGATCGGCAAGCACGCCCTGGGCGGTCTGCTGGCGCACACCGCCGGCGCGATGCTCATCAACGGCTCGACGGTCAACTCCTACAAACGCTATTGGGACGTCGGGCAATTCGCACCGTCCCGGATCGACTGGGGTCTGGACAACAAGACCTGCACGGTGCGGCTGTCCACCGTCGGGCGGCTGGAATACAAGCTGCCCGACGCCGCCGTCAACCCCTACCTGTCCCACGCGGTCATCCTGGCAGCCTGCGAGGACGGGATGAAGAACGCCATCGATCCCGGGCCGCCGACGCAGGGATCCTCGTACGACACTGCGCAGGACGACCGGTTCCCCGCGCTGCCGCTGACCCTCGGCGAGGCGATCGAGGCGTTCCGGACCGACGACCTGCTGACCTCAATCTTCGGGCCGGCGCTGTCTGAGTTGCTCGTCGACTTCCACACCGACGAGTGGGCCCGATTCTGTGGATACGTCACCGATTGGGAGCGAGATATGTACTGGGATGACACACCGTGACCGCGCCCTTGCGGCTGGCCTGCCTGGATGCCGAAGCACCGCCGCTGTTTTCGCTGTGGACACCGGAACGCGGCCGCACCGGCTATGAGCCTGGCGTGGCCGAAGCGCTCGGCGCCGAACTGGGCAGGCCGGTGGAATGGGTGCGGGTGCCGTGGGTCGACATGATCCCGGCGGTGCAGCGCGGGGACGCCGACGCCGTGCTGTGCGGCCAGGGCATCACCGCAGAGCGGCTGACCGAGGTTGATTTCACCCGGCCGTACGCGGTCTTCCACGAAGGCGTGCTGGTGCGCCGCGGTGCGGGCATCCACAGCCCGCAGGACCTGGTGGACCGCAAGGTGGCGGCCATCGAGAACAGCACCAACATGACGCTGGCGCAGACCCTCGCCGGGGCGATCCCGGTGGCGTTCGGCGCGGGATCCGAAGACGTCTACGCCGACATGCTCGCCGCGTTGCGCGCCGGTGAGGTCGACGCCGTCATCGACGACGACGTCGTGTTCGTCCCGCTTGGTGCCACCCACCCGGACTACGAACTTGCGTTCACCGTGCAGACAGCGAACAAGTGGGGGATCGCGGTGGCCAAGGACCGGCCGGACACGCTGGCCGAACTCGACGGCGCGCTCGGCCGGCTGATCGACTCCGGTGCGCTGCGCGAGGTGTGGACCACCTGGCTGCCGACCCTCGACTATCCGTTCGGGCAGTGAGGGAGCCACGGCCACTGGTTGCCGTGGTCGGGCAGCGCTGCACGCAGGTGCCGATCCTGCGGTTCTCGGCAACCGTTGCCGCCGAGGCGATCTGCGAAGCGGTGTGGGCGGCCGGCGGGGAACCAATGGTGCTGCACGGCCCGGCCGCCGATCCATGCGTCGACCTGCCGCACCGGCTGTCGCGTTTCGACGGTGTGGTGCTGCCCGGCGGGGCCGACGTCGAGCCCCAGCGCTACGGTGCCGAGCCGCTGCCGCAGACCCGGGCCGGATTGGCGTTCCAGGACGAGTTCGACCTGGGCGTCATCGCCGCGGTGCTGGACTTGGGCACACCGACCCTCGCCATCTGCCGGGGGATGCAGGTCCTCAACGTCATGCTCACTGGCACGCTGGTGCAGCATATCGCGGAAATGAGTACTGCACACCATAATTCGATCCATAAGGTGAACGTTGACAAGGCCTCACGGTTGTACAGCATCGTCGGCGCGTCGCGCATCGAGGTGTCGTCCTATCACCATCAGGCGCTCGGACGGCTGGGGCGCGGCCTGAGAGTCAGTGCGACAGCCGACGACGGTGTCGTGGAGGCCGTCGAGCATTGCGACGCCGACGTGCTGGCCGTCCAGTGGCATCCCGAAGACCGCCATACCGTCTCGGCCACCGACGCCGCGATCTTCGGTGACCTCGTCGAGCGGGCCGCTCAACGAAAGCAGGAACGATGACCACCGACTGCCGGGTGCGTCGCGAGGACGTCATGCCCGATCTGGCGATGCCACCGACTCCCCGGGCGCACATCTGTGTGCTCGGCTCGCTGAACTATCCCGACGTCAGCGCCGCAGCCGTCGACCTCATCCGCAGGTTCACTCGCGTGGCGCTGGCCACACTGGTTGATCTGGGTGCGTCCTTCGAGCTCTGGGACACCGGATTGGCACTTGAAGATCCTTCCGCCGCAGCTGAGTTCGACGGTCTGCTGCTGCTCGGCGGGGGCGACGTCGACGGGAGCTGTTACGGGGCCACCGTGCCCAACCCGACCACCTATGGCGTCGACGTCCGCGCGGACCGGGACGCGCTGGACGCGATCGCGGCGGCGGAGGCGGCAGGCCGCCCGATCTTCGGCATCTGCCGGGGCTCGCAGCTACTCAACGTCGCCCGCGGCGGCACAATCATTCCCGACATCGTCGACTTCGCGCTGCACCACGGCGCCCCCGGGGAACCGGAGTTCGTCGACGAGCCGATCGACATCGTGCCGGGCACCGGGCTCGCGTCGATTCTCTGTGCCACGCGGGTGACCGGTCGATCAGGCCATCACCAGGCCGTTGACACGGTCGGGCGCGGGCTGGTGGTCGCGGCCAGGGCACTCGACGGCATCACCGAGGCCGTGGAGGACCCCGAACGCTTCTATCTCGGCGTGCAATGGCATCCCGAGGACGACGACGGGCCGCAAGCCGATCGGCTGCTCCTTTTCGATGCCTTCCTCACCGCGGCTCAGCAGTCGCGAACTCACTTGCAGCGCCTCGGTGACGAGGTCTAGCATCGCCATCGTGCACAGTGCGCTCGTCGTAGTAGCTACCCGCAGCGGGGTCTGATCCAGGCCGACCCCCCGCTGTGGGTCGAAGCTACGACGTCGGTCACCTCCCGCTCGACGAGAAGACCGAATCATGACCCCGCACAGCACTACTATCGCCGAACCACTGCCGCGCTTTCGCGGCCCGCTGCCGGCTGAACTGCGCGAACACTGCGAGACCATGCCGTGGTCGGCATTCACCGCGAGGTACAGCGCCACCGGAGGGCCGGTGCGCCTGGGCTCCTGGGAGTGCGACGACGCCGACCGCGCCGCAAGCCGGATCGGCCCGCAGCCGCGCCGCTTCCGGGCGACCCTGGCGATCGGCGACCGCATCGAGACCGCGATCGCCCACGCCAGCGGGCCGCTCGCCGCACTGACCGCGATGCTCTACGAGCGGGGTATTGGCGTGGAGATGATCCGTTTTCACCAGCTGACGTCGGGTCGGCACACCGCCACATTCATGCAGGGCTGCAACGGCTTTCAGCGCGAATGGGCGATGGGCTGGTCTGAGGACCCCACCGAGTCGGCGCTGCGCGCGATGATCTCCTGCGCCAATCGGCTGCTGGCGAACTGACGCCGCGGCGCGATCAGCGCAGCGGGCGCAGCACGATCGGCATACCGTCCATCGGCACCGGCATGCCGGCGTAGTCGTAGCGTGGCTGATAACCCGGATGGGCCAGCTCCAACCGGTACTTGCGCAGCAGCCGGTGCATGACGGTCTTGATCTCCAGCTGACCGAACACCATGCCGATGCACTTGTGCGCACCGCCGCCGAACGGTGCGAACGCGTAGCGGTGCCGCTTGTGCTCGGAGCGGGGCTCGGCGAAGCGGTCCGGGTCGAATTTCTCGGGGTCCGTCCACAGCTCGGGCAGCCGGTGGTTGAGGCCGGGCCAGACGTTGACGTTGGTGCCGGCCGGAATGAAGTGGCCAAGCAGCTCGGTGTCGCGCACGGCCTGGCGGACATTGAACGGCAGCGGGGTGACCATCCGCAGCGCCTCGTTGATCACCAGGTCCAGCGTCTCGAGCTTCTCCAGCGCCTCGATATCCAGCGGGCCGTCGCCCAGCCGCGCACACTCGTCGCGGCAGCGCTCCTGCCACTCCGGGTTGGCGGCCAGCTGGTTGGCCATCGTCGTCAGCGTCGATGTCGAGGTGTCGTGGGCGGCCATCATCAGGAAGATCATGTGGTTGACGATGTCGTCGTCGGTGAACTTGTTGCCCTCGTCGTCGGCCGTGTGGCACAACACCGTCAGCATGTCGGTGCCCTCGGCAAGCCGGCGTTCCTTGAGCCGCTCGCTGAAGTAATCCTCGAGCACCTTGCGGGCCTGCAGCCCACGCCACCATTTGAACGGCGGGACGGAGGTACGGATGATCGCGCCGCCGGCCCGGGTGGTCATGGTGAACGCCTGGTTGACCTTGGTGACCAGTTCGTGGTCGGAGCCGGGTTCGTGGCCCATGAACACCACCGAGGCGATATCGAGGGTCAGTTCCTTGACCGCGGGGTGGAACAGGAAGCGCGGATCGTTGGCCACCCAGTCCTCGGCGATCACCTGCGAGGCCACCCGGTCGATGTGCTCGACGTAGCCCGAGAGGCGAGTGCGGGTGAAGGCCTCCTGCATGATGCGCCGGTGGTACATGTGCTCTTCGAAGTCGAGCATCATCAGGCCGCGGTTGAAGAACGGCCCGATTACCGGGTGCCAGCCCTTCTGCGAGAAGTCCTTGTTCTTGTTGGAGAACACCGCCTGGGTGGCGTCGGGTCCCAGCGCGGTTATCGCGGGCAGGGCGGGGGAGTACGCGTAGTGCAGCGGACCGTATTTGCGGTAGACCTGCATCAGATAGTCCGGACCGCCACGGAACGTCTCGACCATGTGGCCGAGCAGGGGCAGCCCCGAGTCACCCATGACCGCTTTGAGGCCACTACCCGCCGGGGGTTCGGCCAGCACGAACTGCGGCCAGTCCCGCTCACGCAGCCGTTTCTCGACCGCACCCATCCCGGGGATGGTGTTCAGGGTCGGGGTGAACCGGCGGCGGGCCTGGTCCAGGAGGTAGTTCGGGGTACTGATGGTGGCCATCGACGCTCCTCGGGCAAACGGTAAAGGCATCCGGGGCGGCCCGGCGTGTGGCCGGTACCACAGGTACCTCCATCCTCACCATCCCACTTGACGCATGTCAAGTTTTCCTTTCGGCTGCGGCGTGGTGCAAGGTAAACGGGTGACCGCGCATCAGGATTCCGTCGAGGCGCCCCGCCGCCGCGGCGACAAACAGCGGCATGCCATCGTCCAGGCCGTCCGCGAACTGTTGGTGGAGCGGCCCTTCGCCGAGCTGTCGGTCAGCACGATCAGCGACCGGGCCGGGGTGGCGCGCTCGGGCTTCTACTTCTACTTTGACTCCAAGTACTCGGTACTCGCCCAGATCATGGGTGAGGCCGGCCAGGAACTCGAGGAGCTCACGCACTCGTTCGCTCCGCGCGGTCCCGAGGAGACGCCCAGGGCATTCGCCCAGCGGATGGTGCGCAGCGCGGCGGCTGTCTACGCCCACAACGATCCGGTGATGTCCGCGTGCAACGCCGCGCGGCACACCGATGCCGAGATCCGGGATCTGCTCGACGGATTCATCGACAAGACCGTCGACCAGATCGTGCCGATCGTCGAGGCCGAAATCCGCAACGGTACGGCCGACCCGATCACCGACGACCTCCAGGGCCTGGTTCGCACCCTGGCCGCGACGACCGCCTTCACGCTGTGCAGCGAAAGTGCGTTCCTCGGCCCCGGCGGCGACCTCGACCGCGCAGTCCGGATTCTGGAGAAGCTGTGGCTGCACGCGCTCTGGGGCGGACGGGTCGACTGATCCGATGGCCGACGACTTCGCGGGCAAGAGGGTGTTTATCACCGGCGCGGCAAGCGGGATCGGCCGGGCCACCGCCCTTCGCCTGGCCCGTCGCGGCGCCGAGTTGTACCTGACCGACCTCAACGCCGAGGGGCTGGACCGCACTGTCGACGACGCGAAGGCCGAGGGCGCCCGGGTGCCCGAGCACCGGGCCCTGGACATCGCGGATTACGACGCCGTCGCGCATTTCGCTGCCGACATCCACACCCGCCACGGCGCTATGGACATCGTCATGAACGTGGCCGGCATCTCGGCGTGGGGAACCGTCGAACACCTGACCCACCAGCACTGGCGGTCGATGATCGAGGTGAACCTGATGGGTCCCATCCACGTCATCGAGACGTTCTTGCCGCCGATGGTCGCCGCCGGCCGCGGCGGTCAGCTGGTCAACGTGTCGTCCGCCGCGGGCCTGGTGGCGCTGCCATGGCATGCGGCCTATAGCGCCAGCAAGTTCGGGCTGCGGGGGCTCTCGGAGGTGTTGCGTTTCGACCTCGCCCGGCACGGTATCGGGGTGTCGCTGGTGGTGCCCGGGGCGGTGGACACCCCGCTGGTGCAGACCGTGCAGATCGCCGGGGTCGACCGCGACCACCCCAAGGTGCAGCGCTGGGTCAAACTGTTCAGTGGCCATGCGGTGACCCCGGAGAAGGTCGCCGACAAGATCCTGGCCGGTGTCGTCAAGAACCGGTACTTGATCTACACCTCGCCGGACATCCGGGCCCTCTACGCCGCCAAGCGACTGGCCTGGTGGCCCTACAGCGTGGCGATGACGCGAGTGAACGTGTTCTTCACGCGCGCCCTGCGCCCGCGCGGCGCGACCGTCATCCCGCCGGGCTGAGTCAGTCCGGCGGCGCGAGTTCCAGCCGCACGCCCAGCAGGCGCACCGGCCGGTCGAGCTCGAACAGATCCAGCACCTGAAGGGCCGCGCCGGTGACGACCGCTGCATCGGTGCCGGGCTGCGGCAGCTTACGGATCTTGGCACGGGTGTAGAAGGTGTCGGTGCGCACCGTGACCGCCACCCGGGTGACCACCCGCGTCTGCGCGACAACGTCGGCCAGAGCACGGTGGCTGAGTTCGGCGACGGCCGCGTCCATGTCGGCGCGGTCGGTAAGATCCTTCGGGAACGTCGTCACATGGCTGCGCGAGCGGGGGATCCACGGCTGTGCGCTCACGGTGGCGTCGCCGCCGCCCTTGGCCAGGAGGAGCAGCCACAGCCCGGTGCGTGGCCCGAATGCCTCGGTGAGCGATTCGGCATCGGTGACCGCGAGTTCTCGCACGGTGGTGATATCCAGGGCCGCAAGCTTTTTCGCCGTTTTCGGCCCCACGCTCCACAGGGCGTCCACCCCGCGGTTGCCCATGAGTTCCAGCCATCTTGGCGCGCTGTTTGTTGTCACTGATGCCGACCGAGCACGTCAGTCCGGTCTCGGCCGCGACGACGGTCCGGATCCGCTCGGCCAGTTCCACCGGGTCGGCCACGTGGGCACCGACGTACGCTTCATCCCACCCCCAGACCTCCACCGGATGGCCGAGATCGCGAAGCAGGCCCATCACCTGGTCCGACGCCTCGTCGTAGGCGGGCGGGTCCGAGGGCAGGAACGCGCCTCCGGACACCGCCGGGCGGCGTGACGCAGCGGCATCCCCGCGCGCACACCGAACCCGCGGGCCTCGTACGACGCGCACGTCACCACCTTGCGCGCTTCGGTGGGATCTCCACTGCCGCCGACGATCACCGGAAGCCCGATCAGCTCGGGGCGGCGGCGCAATTCGACCGAGGCAAGAAACTGATCGAGGTCCACATGTAGGACCCAGTCGCGAAGTTGGCCGGTGCTCACTTCCCGCACAGCTTGCGCGCCAGGCTTTCCCACGCGTCGCCGAGACTGTCCGGGCTCTGGCCGCGATCGACGAGCTGGTGGGTGACGTAGTCGGCGTCGAGCAGGGCCAGCAGCGCATCGGTTTGGGCGTCGAGATCCCCGGTGGTCCCTGCGCTGGACAGCAGTACCCGAATGTGGGTGTGCTGCACCGCGAACGGCGGGCCGTAACGGGTGTCGTGGTCGCGGCTGACCTCGCAGAGCAGGGCGCGGTGGGTCTGGACGAATCGCAACCGCTCGCGCCCGAAGGCCACTAGGCGATCGAGCGGCGGAGCGTCCGGGCCCAGCGGCGGTGGCCCGAACAGAAACGCCTGCTGGAGGGCGATCTCGTCCTCGTCGAGCAGCACCATCATCAGGGCGGCGCGGCTGCCGAAGCGGCGGAACAACGTGCCCTTGCCGACGCCGGCGGCGGCCGCGATATCGTCCATCGAGACGGCGTCGGCGCCACGCTCGGCGATCAGAGTGCGGGCCGCCTCGAACAGCAGAGCACGGTTTCGGGCCGCGTCGCCGCGCTCCTGCGGCGCAGAGACCGGCAGCAGGCTAGCCCGGTCGATGGCGCTCACACCCTTACTTTAACTCAGGGCGAAATAAATCGGACTGCGGTCCGGTTGGGTGGTGAGAAGATGTCGAACGACGGAAGGATTGTGGACATGGCAGGGATCACGGTGCTGACGCTGGTAGGAAGCCTTCGGGCGGCGTCGATCAACCGCCAGCTGGCCGAACTCGCGGTGGAATCCGCCCCGGACGGGGTCAATGTGGTGCTCTACGAAGGGCTGGGCGAGCTGCCGTTCTACAACGAGGACATCGACACCGACGATGCCCCGCCGGTGGTGGTGGCCCTGCGCGCCGCGGCGGCCGAGGCTGATGCGGCGCTGGTCGTGACGCCGGAATACAACGGGAGCATCCCTGGGGTGCTCAAGAACGCCATCGACTGGCTGTCGCGGCCGTACGGCAACGGCGCGCTCAAGGGCAAGCCGCTGGCCGTGATCGGGGCCGCGCTCGGCCAATACGGCGGCGTGTGGGCGCACGACGAGACGCGCAAGTCGTTCGGGATCGCCGGCCCGCGCGTCGTGGAGGACGTGAAGCTGTCGCTGCCCGCCACGGCGCTGGACGGCAAGCATCCCAGGGAGAACGCCGAAGTGGCCGCCGCGGTTGCCGACGTGGTCGGCAAGCTCGCCGCCGAAGTCGGCTGACAGGGGTTGGCCCCACCAAGCCGCCGGTGCTGATGCGCCGGCGGTTTGTGCTTTTACGGGACGCCGCTGCGGGTGCGGCGGCGATGTCGGTGCCTACTGATAGACCTGGGTGCAGAGGCGCTCCACCGGCGTGTTGTGACGTGCGACACGCCGGGACGCCATCCGTCGGGGGCTTACGACCAGGGAATTTCAGAAATGTTATTCAGAACATGTTGTATCTCTTCACCCTGTCGGCCACTAGGTGTAGTGTCTGAGACGCCGACAGACCCGAGAGTCACAGGTCCGCCGGATCGCCGAAAACGAGGCTGAGATGTCGTTTCGAGCGGATCCGTCGCCCAGGAATTTCGACGTCCGGAAGCTCGCTGGAAGTTCGTGAGTGCCTGCGCACAGCCCGTTCTGTGACCGACTTGAGTCCACCTTCATGTTTCGCTGAGGAGCCATACCGCAGATGACCATCACCGTGTACACCAAGCCCGCCTGCGTGCAGTGCAACATGACCTACAAGGCCCTGGACAGCCAAGGCCTGACCTACGACGTCGTCGACATCAGCGAGGACGCCGAGGCCCGCGACTACGTGATGGCGATGGGCTACCTGCAGGCGCCGGTCGTGGTTGCAGGCGGTGAGCACTGGTCCGGCTTCCGGCCGGACCGGATCAAGGCCCTCGCCGGCGCCGCCGTCCTGAGCGCCTAGCGGCCCAGGCGCCTCTGGGGGAACGCGATGAATCCGGATGGCGACCTGAGCCTCCACCGCCCGGTGCGGTTGGTGTACTTCTCCAGCGTTTCGGAGAACACCCACCGCTTCGTGCAGAGGCTCGGGGTGCCGGCCATCCGGATTCCGCTGCACGACCGCGTCGAGGTACACGAGCCGTATGTGCTGCTGCTGCCGACGTATGGCAGGGGCAAGGGCGACGGCCCGACCTATGACGCCAAGGGATACGTCCCCAAGCAGGTCATCAGGTTCTTGAACGACCCGCACAACCGGTCTTTGATCCGGGGCGTGATCGGAGCCGGCAACACCCAGTTCGGCGCTGAGTATTGCTTTGCGGCAGCGATGGTTTCGCACAAATGCCGGGTGCCGTATCTGTATCGCTTCGAAATGATGGGAACCGCAGAGGACGTGGAAGCCGTTCGTGCGGAATTGACGGAATTCTGGAAGGACGAGGACACGTGTCACCAACGGCCACAGCTGCAGAGCCGGTAACCTCGACGCACGCGTTGCCGGGGGAGACTGACTACCACGCGCTCAACGCGATGCTGAATCTGTACGACAAAGACGGCAAGATTCAGTTCGACAAGGACGTGCTGGCGGCGCGCGAGTACTTCTTGCAGCACGTCAACCAGAACACCGTCTTCTTCCACAACCAGGACGAGAAGCTCGACTACCTGATCCAGAAGGACTACTACGAGCGCGAGGTGCTCGACCAGTACTCCCGCAATTTCGTCAAGACGCTGCTGGATCGCGCCTACGCCAAGAAGTTCCGGTTCCCGACTTTCCTGGGCGCGTTCAAGTACTACACCTCCTACACGCTGAAGACGTTCGACGGGAAGCGCTACCTGGAGCGTTTCGAGGACCGTGTGGTGATGGTGGCGCTGACGCTGGCCGCCGGTGATACCACGCTGGCCGAGAAGCTGGTCGACGAGATCATCGACGGCCGTTTCCAGCCGGCCACCCCGACCTTCCTCAACTCGGGCAAGAAGCAGCGCGGCGAGCCGGTGAGCTGCTTTCTGCTGCGCATCGAGGACAACATGGAGTCCATCGGGCGCTCGATCAACTCCGCACTGCAGCTGTCCAAGCGCGGCGGCGGGGTTGCGTTGCTGCTTACCAACATTCGTGAGCACGGCGCGCCGATCAAGAACATCGAGAACCAGAGCTCGGGCGTCATCCCGATCATGAAGCTGCTCGAGGATTCGTTCTCCTA
The DNA here is from genome assembly GCF_054073305.1 of Mycolicibacterium sp. CBM1. NCBI lineage: Bacteria > Bacillati > Actinomycetota > Actinomycetes > Mycobacteriales > Mycobacteriaceae > Mycobacterium > Mycolicibacterium sp. CBM1. Next base: position 108,481 of record NZ_JBSXPP010000019.1, read on the forward strand.
CGCCAATCAGCTCGGAGCGCGGCAGGGAGCGGGCGCGGTCTACCTGCACGCCCACCACCCCGACATCTACCGCTTCCTCGACACCAAGCGCGAGAACGCCGACGAGAAGATCCGCATCAAGACGCTGTCACTGGGTGTGGTCATCCCGGACATCACCTTCGAGCTGGCGAAGAAGAATGAGGACATGTACCTGTTCTCGCCCTACGACGTGGAGCGGGTGTACGGGGTTCCCTTCGCTGACATCTCGGTGACCGAGAAGTACTACGAGATGGTCGACGACGCGCGGATCCGCAAGACCAAGATCAAGGCCCGCGAGTTCTTCCAGACGCTGGCCGAGCTGCAGTTCGAGTCGGGCTACCCGTACATCATGTACGAGGATACGGTCAACAGAGCTAATCCTATTGATGGCAAGATCACGCACTCGAACCTGTGCTCGGAGATCCTGCAGGTCTCCACGCCGTCGGAGTTCAACGACGATCTGTCGTATTCGAAGGTGGGCAAGGACATTTCGTGCAACCTGGGTTCGCTGAACATCGCCAAGGCGATGGACTCACCGGACTTCGGTCAGACCATCGAGGTGGCGATCCGGGCGCTGACCGCCGTCAGCGACCAGACCGACATCACCTCGGTGCCGTCGATCCAGCAGGGCAACAATGACGCGCACGCCATCGGCCTCGGGCAGATGAACCTGCACGGATACCTTGCGCGGGAGCGGATCTACTACGGCTCCGAAGAAGGCATCGACTTCACCAACATGTACTTCTACACGGTGCTCTACCACGCGCTGCGGGCGTCGAACAAGATCGCAATAGAGCGCGGCACCACGTTCAAGGGTTTCGAGAAGTCGAAGTACGCCAGCGGCGAGTTCTTCGACAAGTACACCGATCAGGTGTGGGAGCCGGCGACCGAGCGGGTGCGGGAGATCTTCGCCAATGCCGGGATCCGCATTCCGAATCAGGACGACTGGCAGCGGCTCAAGGAGTCGGTGCAGACCCACGGCATCTACAACCAGAACCTGCAGGCAGTTCCGCCGACCGGTTCGATCTCCTACATCAACCACTCGACCAGCTCGATCCACCCGGTGGCGAGCAAGATCGAGATCCGCAAGGAAGGCAAGATCGGCCGCGTCTACTACCCGGCGCCGTACCTGACGAACGACAACCTGGAGTACTACCAGGACGCGTACGAGATCGGCTACGAGAAGATCATCGACACCTACGCCGCGGCCACCCAGCACGTGGACCAAGGCCTGTCGCTGACGCTGTTCTTCAAGGACACCGCCACCACGCGTGACGTCAACAAGGCGCAGATCTACGCCTGGCGCAGGGGAATCAAGACGCTGTACTACATCCGGCTTCGTCAGATGGCACTGGAAGGCACCGAGGTCGAGGGTTGCGTGTCCTGCATGTTGTAGCGGTCTGAAGGCCAGTGGCCAGTTGTTGCACGCGCATCGCGAAAAAGTGTGTATCAACTGGCCATTCGCCGCTTAGCCGCGCGTAACGTGACCACAGTGACCACCCATTCGTCGGCCCCTGAGCCGCTGCGTTCCTTCACGGCCACCGGTCCGGCCGGCCGCACCGACTTCGACGCCCCGGACAGGCTCGCCATCAAGAATCTGGTCGATACCTACGCGTTGGCCTACGACAATTATCAGGCACAGACATGGTTCGATCTGTTCGCCGACGACGCGGTCTTCGTCGTCGGCCTGCCCGGGCAGCCGCCCGCTGAGCAGCGCGGGGAGGAATTCCGCAGCTTCTGGCGCGACCGGATATCCGACTTCCGCACCAGTGGCAATCAGCGGCGCCACCTGATGTCCAACATCGTCTTCCTCGAGCAGACGGTGACAACAGCCCGAGCCAGTGTGGTGGGACTGCTGGCCAATACCGCGAACGGAACTACGTTCGCGACCGTAGCAGCACTGAACTACGAGGGTTGGTTCGTCAAGCAGGACGGCGTCTGGAAGATCAGCCGCTGGCACGACTTTCCCGACGGAGTCTTGTAGGCCCGACCGGCTTGACGCCGATGGAGCGGAAAGTCGGTGCACCGCTGTGACGCGGCGGCTCCCGGCCCCGGCACGTCAGCCCTTGCGCGCTTCCTCTGCGCGCAGCGCCTTCAGCCGCCGCTCCTCGCTGAGCACATTCTGGTAGTTCTCCCGTTCGGCGACCAGCCAGGCGGGCTTCTCGGCGAGCAGTGCTTCGATCTGCTCGGTGGTCAGCGCCTCGGTGATGCCGCCGCGGGTGAGGCCCGAGATCGAGACACCCAGCTTGGCGGCCACCAGGTTCTTCGGGTGCGGCCCGCTCTTGCGCAGATCCTGCAGCCACTGCGGCGGATCCGCCTGCAGAGCGGCCAGCTCGTCGCGGGTGATCGCGTTCTCCTGGAACTCCACCGGGGTCGCAGGCAGGTACACGTCCAGCTTCTTGGCCGCCGTCGCGGGTTTCATGGACTGCGCATTGGGCCTGCTCATGCCGATGAGCTTATCGGTAGCCTGAGGCGATGATCCGGCCCTCGCTCACCCTCGGGTATGTCCCCGGGGCGACGCCGGCGAAGTGGGCCCGGATCTGGGCCGACCGGCACCCCGATGTCCCGCTACGGTTGCGCACCGCCGCCGCTGCGGACGCGGCCGCCGACCTGCGGGACGGGACCGTCGACATGGCCTTGCTGAGGTTACCGACGGACACCTCGGCGCTGGCGGTCATCCCGCTCTACGAGGAGACCACGGTGGCGGTGGTGCCGACCGAGCACCTGCTCACCGCCGCCGACGAGATCTCCGCCGCCGACCTCAACGACGAGCCGATCCTGCTGCCACTCGACGACGTCGTCGCCTGGTCACAGGCTCCCGGCAAACCGATCGAGCACCGGCCCGAAACCACCGGCGACGCAATCGAACTCGTCGCCGCCGGATTGGGTGCGCTCATCGTGCCGCAGTCGCTGGCCCGACTCCATCACCGAAGGGACCTCACGTATCGACCGATCATCGACGCGCCGATGTGTGCAGTGGCGCTGGCCTTCCCGGAGGGACAGCCGACGACACTGGTCGAGGAGTTCATCGGCATCGTCCGCGGCCGCAAGCCCGGTTCGTCACGAGGACAGGCCGAGCCGGCGCCGAAGCGCACCGCGCGAGAGAAGACCCTGGCCAAACAGGCCGCTCGCGCCGCCGCGGGCAAGGTGGCCCGCAAGCCGGGGCGCACCGATCGCGGGCGGCGCTGACCCCGCCTCGCCTGCCGACTGTGGGCGTTGTGCACGACTGCGGGCGGATGCGCATGCACAGGCCCCACAGTCGCGAGCCGTCGGCACAGCGACCGTAACGGGTGCGTGACGCTGTTTTACCTGGTCAACACACATCCCCGAGATACTCGAACGATGACCGCGCTGACGCACGTTCCGGCCACGACCTGCCCGGCCGATCTTGCCGACCACCTCCGCCGCGACGGCTACGTCATCGTCGACAACCTGGTGCCGGACTCGTTGATGGACGCCATCGACGACGAACTCGGGCCCTACCTCGACGCAACTCCCATGGGCTACAACGCGATGATCGGCCGCAAGACCCGCCGCACCGGTGCGCTGATCGCCCGCTCACCCGCCTGCCGCACGCTCATTCAGAACCCGAGCATTCTCGGCGTGTGTCAGGACTTCCTCGGCCACGCCAGCGCGTTCCAGCTGATGCTCACCCAGGTGATCTCCATCGAGCCGGGCGAGACCGACCAGGCGCTGCACCGCGACCAGAACGCGTTCGACTTCTACCCGTTCCCCGACGACTACCACGTGCAGTGCAACACGCTATGGGCGATGACCGACTACACCGCCGAGATGGGCGCGACCCGCGTGGTCCCGGGCAGCCAGGTCGGGGACAAGAAGCCGACCGACTACGGCGACGACGAGTGCCTGCAGGCCGAGATGTCGCGCGGATCGGTGCTGCTGTACTCCGGCAAGATCGTGCACAGCGGTGCCGCCAACCGCAGCGACAAGGTGCGCCGTGCCATCAACGTCAACTACTGCGTCGGCTGGGTGCGCCAGGAGGAAAACCAATTCCTCTCCGTTCCACCGGAAGTCGCGCGAACACTCGACGATGACCTGCTGAAGCTGATCGGGTACCAGGAAGGCGCGTGGGCCATGGGCTACTTCCGTGACTTCGAAGACCCGCTGCGCGCGATCCGCGGGGACGACGTCGCCTACGGATTCGATGCCGCCAAATTGACCGGCAATGCGGGCGCAGCGTTCGCCGACCAACTCACCCATAGCGAGTAACTGACTGGCGTGTTCCCGGTGAACGAGTCCAGCTGATCTGTACCCGTGTTGTTGGTCCACGGTCATGCGAGTAGAGGGCAGAGTGATCATCGGGAGGTCACATGCCCCGTCAGTATTCGTCGTCGGTCCGTCGGCAAATCGTTGCGCGGCTGCGATCGGGTGAACCGGTGGCTGCCGTTGCGGTCGAGACCGGGATCTGTGAAGCAACTCTGTTCCGTTGGAAACGTCAGGCACTGATCGACGCCGGGGTCATCGAGGGCATTCCCAGTGTGGAGGCTGACGAACTCGCCGCGGCTCGCAAGCGGATCGCGGCGCTCGAGGCCGAGCTGGCCCTGACCCGCGACGCGTGCGAGCTGTTCGACGAGCAGGCGGTGGTGCCCCCAAAACGCCGACGCGCGATCACTGAGGGGCTGATCGCGCGAGGATACTCAGGCCGATCTGCCTGCCGGATAACAGGATTGACGCGTTCTCTATTGCAGTATCACCGGCACCGCCCTGTCCCGGACCGCGAGGTGCGTCGCCTCATTGTGGCCGACACGATCACCGAGATCCACCAACGCTCCCGCGGCACCTACGGGCGCCGGCGGGTCCGCGCGGCGTTGTTGGCCGACTACGAGATGAACGTCAACCACAAGCTCGTCAACTCGATAATGGCCGAGCACGGCCTGTACGGGGTGCCGCGTCCCGGGCGGCGGAAACCCAACCTGATTGGTGTCGACACCCCCGTTGACCTGGTCAATCGGCAGTTCACTGCCACCAAGCCGAACGAACTGTGGTGTACGGATATCACCGAACATCCCGCGCGTGACGGCAAGGTGTATTGCTGCGCGATCCTGGACTGCTTCTCGCGGATGATCGTCGCCCGCACCTTTTCCACCACCCCCGACACCGCCCTGGTCAACAATGCGGTCAACATGGCCGCCGATAGCAGAAACCGCAGTGGCCCAACGATTCTGCATGCCGACCATGGTAGTCAGTTCACGTCCTGGAGCTTTGGTGAGAACATGCGGCGGTGGGGCCTGCTCGGCTCGTTCGGTACCGTGGGCGACTGCTTCGATAACGCCGCCATGGAGTCCTTCTGGGCACGGATGCAAGTCGAACTACTCAACACCCGCCGTTGGGCCACCACCATCGAATTAGCTGCCGCCATGGCCGATTACATCGACAACTTCTACAACATCGAACGCCGGCACAGCTACCTCGGTAACATCAGCCCCACAGAGTACGAAACGCTCTGGACATCCACCTATTCGATCCCTCAACTCGCATGATC